>JBBRMC010000183.1:0-6877 GCA_038231055.1 Leptolyngbyales cyanobacterium | reverse complement strand
GTTTCCCGGTCACGGGTCTCTCCCACGAGAATCACATCGGGATCTTGCCGCAAAAAGGCTCGTAGAACGGCTGCAAAGTCCATTCCTTTTTCACGGAGCACCTGAACTTGAGTCAAACCAGGAAGCGAATACTCGATCGGGTCTTCTACCGTGCTGATGTTTACACCCGGATCGTTCCGTTCAGCTAATGCAGAATAAAGGGTTGTCGTTTTGCCAGAGCCTGTTGGACCCGTGACCAACAGCAAGCCAAACGGGCGACTCACCATTTCTTGAACAGTTTGAAGTGAGACTTGATCTGTGATCAGTTTGTTTAACCCTAACTGGGTTGCCGCGTTGTCAAGAATCCGCAGAACCACTTTTTCGCCATAGCGACTCGGAAGCGTATTAACGCGAAAGTCCACCTTACGACCATCGTAAATGCGCCGAATTCGACCATCTTGAGGCACTCGTCGCTCTGCAATATCTAGTGACGCGATAATTTTGAAGCGGGCTGTGACGGCTGGAATGATCTTCTTAGGAAAGGGGTCAAATGCCTCTTGTAACACCCCATCTTTCCGGAAGCGGACTCGCAGCACTTCTTCCTGTGGCTCAATATGGATGTCTGATACACCCATCTGTAGCGCTTTGATCAAGATTTTGTTGACCAAAGCAATAATAGGGGCAGCTTCTGCGTCAGAGGCATCTAGATCGACTTCTGCCGCGTCATCGTCAAGGTCTTCTAGATCTAGCCCTTCAAGATCAGACTTGACATCGACTTTCGACTCTTGCTCTACTTGCTTCTGGAGTTCTAGCGCATTATCACGGTGTTGTGACATCAAGCGCTGATAGTCTTCTAACGTGATGACCAATCGCTGTAGACTCAAGCCTTTGGCGCGCAAAATGCGGTTTAAATCGTCTTGGGCAGCCAGGTTGTCAGGGTCAACCATCGCCACTAGAACGAAAGGCGGCTGCGCGTCACTTTGAGCGAGAGGCAATAGTTTGTAGCGACTACAGATCTCGATCGGAATCAACGTATCAATCAGTTGACTCATCTGATTAGCCGAAATTTGGCTAATTTCTGGGTCGAGTGACTCGACCCCGTAGAGAATCTTCAGTTCAAACAGTTGCTGCTTCTTATACTGACGAAGCAGATCTGGCGGAAGCGGTAGCCCCTTAATTTTCTCTAAGGCAGTTGCTAAAGACTCACCCGATTTGCGACTTTCAGCGAGTGCTTGGCTTAACTGCTCGTTGTCCACAAAGCCAGATTGAATCAGCTTGTTTCCAAACGGAGAGAAATGATTCTGGACAATTAGAGCGCGGCGCTGAGAAGAAGAGTTAGTCATAACTGATGAATGAAGATCTCCTGATAAAGGGTTCCCAACGAACTTGAGAAAGACGCACTACGCATTTCACCAGAGCTACCTTGAGCCAGACGGTGTTGACCAGGTGAAATCATAGTAGGGGCAAATCTAACAAGGAACGAGCGAAACACAGAAGTTGGTACAGATGATAGCTGGTGTGGATAGCTCTCGCCAGAGTTTTTCACGACTATTTTTAGAGAATCGTTGTCGAGTCTCTACATCTCTTAAATTCAGCCCTAGTCAACCTATCTATTTCCAAATGAAATTCAGTCAAAACGCTTTCCTCAGGATATTATGATGCATTACGTTTAGTAGCTCACGGAAACCTGGCATCCTAGAAGCGATTAGGTAGGATGAAGGAAGAAGCCTTAGATAAGGCGATCGTTGAAAAGGGGATAAGCGCATAATGATTGAAGAAAATCAGCTAGAAGAGACTCAAGCCTCGGCAACCTCTTCTGAAGAGGTGCCCGTGTCAGAACCTGAACCAGGTGCTCAAAGCTCTGAGATAGAGTCAGAAGACGGTGTTCTACCTGAAACTACGGGAGAAGATGACACCGATTATGAAGCCGCCTTTATGGATCTCCGGTCAACGTTTGCCGCCAAGGAGCGAGAACTAGAGGTTCTTAAAGCGCAAGTAGAAGACCGCAATAACCAATATCTGCGAATTGTGGCAGATTTCGAGAATTTTCGTAGACGAACTCAGAAGGAGAAAGAAGACCTAGAACAGCAAGTTAAGTGTTCGACCATCAACGAGTTGCTGCCCGTGGTTGATAACTTTGAGCGGGCACGATCGCAGATTAAACCCCAAACCGACGGGGAGATGAACATTCACAAGAGCTATCAGAGTGTTTATAAACAACTGGTCGATTGTCTAAAGCGAGTAGGAGTCGCTCCGATGCGATCGGAAGGCAAAGAATTCGACCCCAATCTTCATGAAGCTGTTATGAGGGAACACACCAGCGAACACCCAGAAGGGACGGTGATCGAAGAACTGGTTCGAGGATATCTGTTAGGCGATCGCGTCTTAAGACACGCAATGGTTAAGGTTGCAGCACCGCCAGAAGAAGGAGCAGAGTCTACACCGTTAGCAACGGCTGAGTGATCCCCACATCAAGAGTTTGTAGGTTTATTGCTGCTACATAAAAGCCGTGCTACGCTCAAAACCAAATTCACTTAGGGCTGGCAGTTTGCTTGATTTGCGGCGAGACCGTTACAAACATTTTGAGATAGGGAATAATTCGGATTAGGCAACCGAACGGGTGAATATCTTCGTAGAGCACTACGCAAATTCCACACATCGGCTACATCAATCTGTCATATCTGCATTCATCTCTCATAATCTTCATCGGCGCTAGCTATGGGAAAAGTCATTGGTATCGACTTAGGCACGACCAACAGTTGTGTTGCTGTCTTAGAAGGCGGTCAGCCTGTTGTCATCTCTAACTCCGAGGGTGGACGAACGACCCCCAGCATGGTTGGCTTTGGCAAGGCAGGCGAGCGTCTAGTAGGGCAATTAGCCAAACGTCAATCGGTCACAAATGCTGAAAATACAATTTTCAGTATCAAACGATTCATTGGTCGTCGTTGGGACGATACCCAAATAGAGCGTTCTCGCGTTCCTTATAACTGCGCTAGGGGCAAAGACAACACCGTCGATGTGCAAATTCAAGAGCGCAACTATACGCCACCACGTGAGCGCAACTATACGCCGCAAGAGATTTCAGCGATCATTCTTCAAAAACTTAAGCAAGATGCTGAGAACTATTTAGGCGAGACGGTGACGCAAGCGGTGATCACTGTCCCTGCTTACTTTAGTGATGCTCAACGTCAAGCCACTAAAGACGCAGGGACGATCGCTGGACTCGAAGTTTTGCGAATTATCAACGAGCCGACCGCTGCTGCCCTTGCCTATGGCTTAGATCGACCCGATCAGGAACAGTGCGTTCTAGTCTTTGACTTAGGAGGTGGCACATTCGACGTGTCAATCCTTCAGTTAGGAGACGGGGTTTTTGAGGTCAAGTCAACCTCTGGAAACAACCATCTCGGCGGAGATGACTTTGATGACTGTATCGTTCAGTGGATGATGCAATCATTTCGGCAGCAAGAAACCATTGACCTATCCATCGATAAGATGGCGCTGCAAAGACTGCGAGAGGCAGCAGAAAAAGCCAAGATCGAGCTTTCTGGTACTCTCAGCACGCCGATTAACCTGCCGTTTATCACTGCCGATGAGACAGGTCCTAAGCATTTAGAGATGGAGTTGACCCGCGCCAAATTTGAAGAACTCGCCAGTGCCCTGATTCAAAGCACGATCGAGCCTATGGAGCAGGCACTCAAAGATGCAGAACTGACCATCGACGGAATCGATCGCATCATTCTGGTCGGCGGCTCTACCCGCATTCCGGCAGTTCAAGAGGGGCTACGTAAATTTTTTAACGGGAAAGCGCCCGATCGTTCCGTCAACCCAGATGAGGCGGTCGCGCTGGGGGCAGCGATTCAAGCAGGAGTTTTGGGTGGAGAAGTACAAGACTTATTGCTGCTTGACGTGGCACCCCTCTCATTGGGAATTGAAACTTTAGGAGAAGTCTTCACCCGAGTCATTGAACGCAACACGACGATCCCAACGAGTAAAACGCAAGTCTTCTCGACCGCCACTGACGGACAGACATCCGTTGAGATTCACGTCCTTCAGGGTGAACGGGCGATGGCGAAAGATAATAAGAGTCTAGGCAAATTTCAACTGACCGGAATTCCTCCTGCCCCGCGAGGCGTGCCCCAGATTGAGGTTGCCTTTGATATTGATGCCAATGGGATTCTCAAAGTCTCTGCCCGTGATAAAGGAACGAACCGCGAACAGAGCATTGAGATCTCTAACACAGGCGGCTTGAGCGGCAGCGAAATCGAGCGGATGAAACAAGAGGCAGAAGTCTTTGCTGAAGAAGACACGAGGCGGAAACATCGCGTTGAGTTGAGAAACAAAGCAGACGGCTTATTTGCTAGCTATGAATCAACGATGCGAGACAATGGTGAATTTATCACCGACAGCCTCAAAAACCAGGCAAACGAAAAAGTTGATGAACTTAAGACGGCGATCGCTGAGTCTAAAATCGGCATTGAAGATCTGACTCAGAAAGTAGATGCGCTGCAACAAATTTTATTTGCGATCGGAGCTGCTGTTTATGGAGGGCTAAACCAAGACGACGATTCAGGTGCACCGTCAAGCAATGGAGCGTCTCAGAAGCCTTCTTCCCCAAATCCTGATTTTGACTTCGACAATGATGCCACTATCCCGGCAAACTTTGAAAATAGTGCTACGATCACTGCTGATTATGAAGCAGTGGATTAAGCAAGCGTACTAAAATACTCGATATACTCGCTCAGATTTTTTGCAATTTGCTGGCGTTTATAATCTCATCCATCCGCTAGATTTCTTACATAGATGCTAGATTTAGGTCTGAAGCCGTAGTTTTGACTCAGCCAAAATTTCGGTTTGTAAGAAGTCTGAGAACCTAGCCCCTCTACCCCTGACACAGCGTTCTATGGCTCGTGATTATTATGAAATTCTAGGTGTCGCTCGCGAAGCAGACAAAGAAGAAATTAAGCAAGCCTATCGCCGTTTGGCGCGCAAATATCATCCCGATGTCAATAGCGAGGCGGGAGCCGAAGAGCGGTTTAAAGAAATCAACCTGGCTTATGAGGTGCTTTCAGAGCCAGAAACTCGTACCCGCTACGATCGATTTGGCGAAGCAGGAGTCAGCTCTGCGGCAGGCGCGGCTGGGTTTCAAGATTTCGGTGATATGGGAGGCTTTGCAGACATCTTTGAAAGCTTCTTTAGCGGCTTTTCGGGGGGTGCCCCTGGCGGTCAGCAAACTGCTCGTCGTCGAGGTGGTCCGGTTCGGGGAGATGACCTGCGGTTAGATCTCAAGCTAGATTTTCGAGAAGCGGTTTTCGGTGGCGAAAAAGAGATTCGGATTAGCCATTTAGAAACCTGTACAAACTGTATCGGTTCAGGCGCAAAACCTGGAACTCGTCCGCATACCTGCTCAACGTGTTCTGGAGCCGGTCAAGTTCGTCGCGCCACGCGCACGCCCTTTGGTAGCTTCACTCAAGTTTCTGTTTGCCCGACCTGCAATGGAACGGGGCAAGTGGTTGAGGAAAAGTGCGAAGTTTGTGGCGGTGATGGGCAGCGCCAGGAGACCAAGAAACTCAAAATTACGATTCCTGCCGGAGTCGATAATGGCACTCGTTTGCGGGTTTCGGGTGAGGGAGACGCGGGGCAGCGAAATGGTCCGGCTGGCGATCTGTATGTCTACCTGTTTATCAACGAAGACGCTGAGTTTCAGCGAGAGGGCATCAACATTCTCTCTGAAATTGAGGTGAGCTACCTGCAAGCCATCTTAGGGAGTCGGATCGAGATCAATACGGTTGATGGCACTGAGGAACTGATGATTCCTCCTGGAACGCAGCCGAATACGGTCTTGACATTAGAAGGGCGCGGTGTGCCTAAGTTGGGCAACCCCGTGAGTCGTGGAGATCATTTGATTACCATTGCGGTCGATATCCCAACTCGTATTGGGGTTGAAGAGCGAGAGTTGCTGGAGAAGTTAGCCAAAATCCGGGGCGATCGCGTTGGTAAAGGTGGAATTGAAGGTTTTTTCGGTAAGGTGTTTGGCGGATGAGTGCTTCTGATTCTTCTCATATGCAGATGGATTTGCGCGGAACTCCTTGTCCAATCAACTTCGTTCGGACCAAGCTGCGCCTTGAACAGATGCAGCCCGGTTCCTTGTTAGAAGTTTGGCTTGATCCGGGCGAGCCGATCGAGCAAGTTCCTGACAGTTTGACGATGGAAGGCTATCGCATTGAAGCGATCGAAGACCGATCGGGGTTCTTTGCGGTGAAGGTGCGTTGCTAGTCTTGGAAGGTTTTTGCGATGAGTGCTGACTCAAAAGACCTAACCTCTGTATCCAGTGAGATGGCTGAGCCAATTTCAGATGTACTACTGGGTAAAGTTCTGGCAGTTCAGGCAAATTATTATTGGGTGCGAGTCGAAGGCAACCATCTGAAGTCGATGCTGCTCTGCACTCGACGATCGCTGTTGAAAAAAATCGGTCAACGCGTGATGGTCGGCGATCAGGTACGAGTCGAGGAGCCAGATTGGATTCAAGGAAGCGGCGCGATTGCAGAGATTTTTCCGCGTCGTTCTATGCTGGATCGTCCCCCGATTGCCAATGCTGATCAGCTTCTCTTAGTGTTTGCGCTGGCAGAACCGACGATCGAGCCTTATCAACTGAGTCGATTTTTGCTTAAAGCAGAGTCAACAGGCTCAGAGGTTTGTCTGTGTCTCAGCAAGAGTGATTTAGCGACCCTAGAAGACAAGCAACAGTGGGCAGAGCGGTTGGCTAAGTGGGGTTACCGTCCGCTTTTTATTAGCGTCCGTCAGGGGATAGGGCTATCGGACATCAGCGATCGTCTCAGTCAAAAGATTACAGTCGTCGCAGGTCCTTCTGGCGTTGGCAAGTCGAGTTTAATCAATCAAC
>JBBRMC010000182.1:0-6880 GCA_038231055.1 Leptolyngbyales cyanobacterium | reverse complement strand
CTAACTGCCAGCGATTGATGTAGCGAATGAACGCCTGTCGCGAGGTGTCATCATCTAAATCTTGAAAGGCGCTGATGAAATAGCCAATGCGATCGTCGGCTAATCGAGGACGATAGCCACTCTTTTCGGGCAATTTAGAGAGGCTATAGCGAACGCGCAAATTGAACGATCGACTATCGGGCAGCGCCGCAATATAGCTCGGCATCGCACTGTCGGTATCGCCACCCGAAAAGCCAAACACTGACTCAATCTCAACGTTAAGCGGAAAGGCTTTTGCTTTGCTCACGTAAGATTTGGTGGCATCGATCGTATAGGTGCTTTTGAGATAGCTTGCGAGAACAGGTGCAAGCCCAGGTAAATCGCTCAACAGCAGAGGAGTCAGATCGACCAAAATGCTTTTTCGCTGAGGGTGAATGCTGCGGATGGGCAAGACTTCTAGCACCGAATCACTAAAAGACCGATCAACCGATCGCGCCATTGGGGTTCCGGCTTGAGCACGAAAAAAGGTGTTAGGGATGACAAACTGAATCCCATTGTTAACCCGACGGAAGGTGAAGAGAAAGTCACCCAGGGGCAATCCGCTATAAATTCCGCGCTCTCCTAGACCTGATTCGAGCGTCATAGCGGCAAGATAATTTTGCTCTAGCTGGTCAGGCTGAATTTCTGCAAACAGCTTCCCGGTTTTTTTATTCTTGTAAAGAGCAAATAGCCCCTGAGATCGAGTTGCTCCTTGCACTACCTGGTCAAAGGGTTTAAACAGAGGCTTTTCTGATTCACTGTCTTCCTCTTCTGCCGAAGCCTTTTTAGGTGCCTCTGTCGGGGGAGTTTGAGCGCTCAGTTGATCCGGTAACCAGTGGCGGAAGCTTAGAGGCATTAACACCAAAAGCAGCCCAAGTAAAAATGCGAGAAGAATTGATCGTGGTTTCATTCTGATTGCCGTTCACCGAAGCAAAAGTTTTTAGTTGCAGATCACACACCCCACACGGATGATCAGCGCTACCCCCCAATGGTAGAAGATGACATCAGAGTTTAGCTTAACTGATCAATTAAGTTTATAGAGTGCTCCTGCTCAAACGTTAGGTGATATACTCAGAGCGATTTTTATTTCAAGGCTGCAATGAGCGATCGTGACCCAAAAACCGCGTTAATTGTCGGAGCGGGTCAGGGGATTGGCTTAGAATTTGTGCGGCAGTTTTTGAGGGACGATCGGGGCGATCGCATCTATGCCACCTATCGAACTCCATCAGAGGAACTGGATGCCATCACCGATCCCAGATTGCACCGTCTTCAAATGGACATCACGCAAGAATCGCAGATTGCCTCCGTGATTCAAACCATTCAAACCGAGACGACAACGCTGCACGCTGTTATCAACTGTGTGGGAGTGTTGCACGACGGGGCGATGCAGCCTGAAAAGAGTTTGCGACATCTCAATGCTGAGCAACTGCTGCACTATTTTCACATTAATAGCGTTGGTGCCGTGATGTTAGCCAAACAGGTGCAACCCTTGTTGAAACATCGGCAACGCGCCATTTTTGCAACGATATCCGCTAAGGTTGGCAGCATCGGTGACAATCAGCTAGGCGGATGGTATGGCTATCGTGCCTCTAAAGCGGCGCTGAATATGTTTATGCGAACGGTTGCGATCGAATATGGACGCACCTGCCCGACTACCATTGTGGTCACACTCCATCCCGGCACCACTGATACCCAGCTATCCCGTCCGTTTCAGCGTAATGTTGCTCCTGAGAAGTTATTTTCGGTCGATCGTACCGTTACACAATTATTACAGGTGATCGACGGGTTAGAAACCAGCGACAGTGGAGAATTTTTCTCTTGGGATGGCAGTCGATTGCCCTGGTAGGGCTATTTCACATTAGCGCTCATGCCAATTTGGGCGGCGTAGGCGATCGCTAACCCGTCTGCCGCATCATCGGGCTTGGGAAGCTCTGACAGACTAAAGATCATCATCACGGCTCGCTGAACCTCAGATTTATCGGCTCCATATTTAGAGACGGCTGATTTAACTTGCGATTGGTGCAAAAAAATCGGTTCTCCCAACCCACATTCTCCGAGGGCTAACTCAATCACTCCAAGTGCGCGCAGCACCTTGCCTGCGTTGGTGTTCTCTCGCGTAAAGAATGGCATTTCTAATGCTGCCACGTCGGGCTTGAGAGACTGACACAATTCACAAATATCATCATGAATTTGCTTGAGCCGCTCAAAAATCGGGACATCTTTCGACGTTTTAATGACTCCATAATCGAGCACTACGCTATCTCGAATCACTCCATATCCGATCGTCGCGATCGCTGGATCAATGCCTAAGATTGTTTTTCCTGTAAAGTCGAGCATGAAGAGAGTGAATCAAAGTTTTTATAGAATACACCCGAACTAGCCTTACGACCAGAACAACGACGATCGAAACATTGCAAAATGATTGCTAATCTCAACGCTAAAAACAAATTATTGAAATGAAGGAGACTACTAGAGACACAACATCAACTGCGATCCTTCAGAGGTTTTTGTAACTTCGATGCGCGCCTGAAAGGCTTCTCGGAAGTAGGGCATATGCGTCACGGTGAGAATGCAGGCAAAATCAGAAGCGATCGCGTTAATGGCAGCAATCAGTCGATCGCAGCCTTCTTGATCCTGTGTGCCAAACCCTTCATCGACGATCAGCATTTGTAGAGCAGTGCCCGATCGATGGGATAACAATCGAGCCAGAGCGAGACGAATCGCGAAATTGACTCGAAAGGCTTCTCCGCCTGAATAAGTTTCATAAGGGCGGGTTCCATGAGCATCGGCAATGAGAATGTCTAACGTCTCTAACGACTTGGGATTTTGAGTCGTGCCTCGCGTCGATTTGCTAGACGATTTGGAACTACGGGCAGTGCGCTGAGTCACGAATTGAACATGAAGTTGATTGGCACTGAGCCGCGAGAGAATTTGATTCGTCGTTGCTTCTAGCTGTGGCAAAACGTTTTCGATCAAAAGCGCCTGAATTCCGTTTTTACCAAAGGCTAATGCGAGTTCTTGATAGACTCGGCTCTGCTGACGAGCTAGTTTTAACTGAGTTCTAAGTTCTTCATCCTGAATTCTCAAAGCGTCTTGCTGCTGTTGCTGCTGCTGAAGCCGACCTAAACGAGCAAGCTGTTGATCAAGCTGTTGGCGTTGGCGTTGCAGTTCTTGTTCGATCGCTTGAATTTGAGCGCTAAAGTCGGGAGTCTGCTGCAAATAATTAGCGAGTTCCTGAGTGTGATGGCTCACGGTTTGCAACTCATGTAGCCGAGTCTGGAGCGTTTGCGCCAAGTCTTGAAGACGCTGCTGCACTTGCGGAAATTGCTGCTGTGCTTGACGCAGTTCTTGAAACCGTAGCTGCCAGGGCTGTGCTTGTCGAAGCGCGACTCTGAGGGCATTGTGCTGAGCTAAGTCATAGCCGATGTCTGCAATTTGGCGATCGCTCTGCTCAACTCCAGCGGCGGTGTCTGCTTGAAGTCGTTCTATCTGCTGATCTAATTGAGACAGTTGGGCGGTTAGCTCTGGCTGACGGGCAATAATTTGTGCCTGTCGTCGCTGTGCCTGTTTGACATCGGCAAGCTTGATTTCTGCCCATCGCCAGCGATCAACGGCTCCTCGTGCTAGAGCGTGGTCTCGTTCGTCGTAGTTGAGTTGTTGAAGGCTACGATCGAGCAGCATTAATTCTTCTTGCACGTCATGGGCGTAGTCTCGATCGTGCAGTTGTTGTTCAAGTTGAGCGGCTTCAGCCGCGAGTTGCTCTAGGCTTTTTTGCACCTCGACAGTGGTCTGGAGTTGTTCTTGCAGTTGTCCGCGTCGCTCTAGTGCAGAGCCAAACTGCGCGAGTTTAGTATCGAGTTCGGCATATTCTCGTCGCAGCACTTGAATTTCTCGCTCAGACACTGCTAACTGTTCTCGAATCACCCAAATTTGATCGAGCACTTCTTGCTGCTGCTGTTCATGTTTTTGTAAGACGAGATTCCAGTGAGGCTCATCAAGAGGACGATCGCACAGTGGGCAAGGTGGATAAGGGGAATTTTGAGGAGTCAACATTGAGGGTTGAGCCAGAGTCGCCACAGACTGAGTTTCGGACTCGATGGAGCGTTCATCTGTGCCGCGATCGGGGAGCAATTCTCGTTCTAGTTCAACAAGTTCTTGGTTGCCCAATGTCCCTTGTTTCAACATCCGAATTTTGTAATCTAACTCGGCTAGATGGGCTTCGTGATCGCGCTGATGGGCTTGCAGTCGCTCCATAAAACTGCGCCGCTCTAGCCCCTTTTCACGAACTTGCTCTTGATAGAGTTTGAGTTTTTCTAGCTCCTCAATGTGGACGGCAACTTCGACAGCAGCACGTTGTAAGGTAGGTTGACGCTGTTGCTGAGTTTGAAGCTGATGGGCAGAAGTCCGCAGTTCATCCAATCGAGCGGTGAGACGAGTGGAGGCTCGATCGAGGTCGCTCTGCAAGTGTTGCCGCCGCTGAAGCAAAGGAGCCACCTGCATCTGACGCTGGTCAAGCTGAGTTAGCTCAAGTCGCGCTTGCCGCAGATGTTCCATCCCGACTTCGATGTCGGGGGCTTTGCTAAGGGTGCGCTGAATCTCTTCAGATTGTTGGTCTAGGGCAACTCGTTGCGCTTGCAAATTTTGAGATTGACCCTGGAGATGGGTGAGTTTTGCGGCTTGTTGCTGCTGATAATGCTGGCGTTTGGTTTGGGCAACTTGATGAGCTTGAAATTTTGAGGCTAGCGTGTCTTCCTGAATTTGCAGGGCTTGCCATTGTTGATATCCCTTAACGATCGTGCCTTCTTGGTGCAGCAATGATATTAGCGTCTGTCGTTGGTGATCGATCTGCGTCAGTTCTTTTTGCAGCCGTTGACAATCTTGATTGAGGTTACGCTGTTGTTGCTGTTGCCAAGTAAGTTGTTGCTGTGCGTTTTGGCGTTGTTGTTGGCTAGCTAAGAGGCTTTGCAACTGATCGCTATAAGCAGTTTGCTGTTGCCGCATCTGAGCCAGCGTCAGTTCTAGGGCGGTGCGTTCTTGAGCGATCGCGTCAGTTTGCTGCAACTGTTGTTGAATCGATGCTAGATTTCGCTCTAGTAGGTCTACCTGTCCTTTAAACTGGCGTGATTTATCTTTTGCTTGCTCAGCCAATTCGTCATAACGTTGTAGCTTGAGCAAGTCAGCGAGAATCTGTTTACGCTCACCCGGACGTTTAAGCATAAACTCATCGGCGCGACCTTGCCGCAAATACGCCGAGTTGACAAACGTCTCGTAGTCGAGCTTCAAATGCTCTAAAACGAGAGTTTGGGTAGCGCGAATACCTTTTTCGGTCAGCGATCGAAACGCAGTTGCGCGGGGAAGGTCTGCTTCCTGGTTTTTCACCTCTCCATGAGCGATTTGAAACTCTAACGCCACACCATTCCCCCGTTGACGAGTGCGAATAATGCGATAGGTTTGTTGATGAATGCTAAACACAAACTCAACGCGCACTTCTGTTTCGCCGACGTGAATCACGTCATCTTCAGATGCGGCTCGGCTTTCGCCCCAAATCGCCCAAGAGATGGCTTCTAATAGTGATGATTTACCTGCTCCGTTAGACCCACACACACAAGCAGTATGCAGCCCGCGAAAGTCGAGAGTGGCTGCACGATAACTCAAAAAATTCTTGAGTGTGAGTTGCTGAGGAATCATTAAGAGCGAATCGCCCTATTGAGTAAATTGAGTACAAATGCACCGAAGTACGCTCGCACTTCTTGTAGTGTAGGCGCTAGACTGGCTCGTCTGGAATAGTTTTTAAAAAAGTTCTCAAGAATCAGAGTGAGATCGGGCGTTTGAGACAAGCTAAGGATCGTGGATCAAATAACCTGTAAGACTTGTGAGCGTCTTCTGCCCTCCTCACGAAGTCTACCGTGTACACACAAGTCCTCGTCGCTTCGTTTGAGTCGGCTTATGCCCCCTAAATCCCCCAAAATTGGGGGACTTTGAACAAGATGAATGGCTTGACCTCTAAAACCTCGTTTCATCTCAAAGTCAACCAGAATGGGAGATTTAGGGGGCGAAAGGTTTTGGCAATGACGGAGCGGATCAACTTGTGTGTACACGGTAGGTAATAGTAGGGCGTGGCGGATAGTTGAGCCTTTGAGCATCCTTTTGAGAGATTTTTCCCCATCAGGAACCTTGCTAAACTTCCCTCGGTCATTGACACTATTGCTACGATAAGACTCTTAAAGGATATGCAAATGTTGAAACTCAGAAAATGGCAAACGGGGACTGTCCTGGCTCTCACATTGGGCATGACCTCGACAAGTCTGGCACCCTTTTTAAGCAATGCCGCTAATGCTGCGCCCTTATTTCCTTCACAGCAATATCCTCAAAACCCTCAATATCCGTCAACTCAACAAGCACAAACGGGTCAAATCAGAATTCCTAGAGGCACAGTTTTGCCTGTCACCTATGATAAAGACAAAATTGTGGTTGCCCCCAACGAAACCAGTGCCGTAACGCTAAAGATTGCGAGAAATGTTCGCACGTCGTCTGGTATCTTGTTAATTCCGGCTGGAAGTCAAGTGGAAGGCGAACTTAGACCCTCACAAGGAGGCACTCAGTTCATCTCAAGAACGTTGATTTTGACCAATGGCGATCGTCTTCCGATCGATGCCTATTCTAATGTGGTGACTCGCAGAGAAACGATCACAAAAGGAGCAGATGTAGGCACGATTTTGACCGGAGCTGGGATTGGCGCGGGTGCTGCTGCCATTATCGGAGGCATCACGGGCAATCGTCGCATTTCTAAAACCAACGTTTTGATTGGAAGCGGTTTAGGTGCGTTGGGTCAATTCTTGCTGAGACGCAGCAGTGCAGAGGT
>JBBRMC010000181.1:0-6915 GCA_038231055.1 Leptolyngbyales cyanobacterium | reverse complement strand
TTCAATGGTGTTGATGTCGCCCAATCCCAAATGGTCAGCAGCGACGTTTAGCACCACACCGACATCACAAGCGCTAAAGGCTAAGCCCGATCGCAGAATTCCCCCTCGCGCACTCTCTAGAATCGCGACTTCCACAGTCGGATCTTGCAAGACTAGTTGGGCACTTTGCGGACCTGTGTTATCGCCCAGTTCGACCAGATAATCACCAATATAGGTGCCGTCTGTCGTCGTGTAGCCAACCACTTGCTGAGTTTGTCTAAAAATATGAGCGATCAGACGAGTCGTCGTCGTTTTGCCATTGGTGCCTGTGACCGCCACGATCGGCACTCGTCCCGGTGATCCCGGTGGAAATAGCATATTGATTACAGGCTCAGCGACGTTGCGAGGAATGCCTTCACTGGGGCAAATGTGCATCCTAAACCCAGGAGCAGCATTCACTTCAACAATCACGCCATCAGTATCACGCAGAGGCTTAGAAATATCGGAGGTGACAATATCAATTCCGGCAATATCTAGCCCGATAATTTTAACGACTCGCTGCGCTAACCAAACCGTTTCGGGGTGGATGTCATCTGTGCGATCAATCGCGATTCCCCCGGTACTCAAATTGGCAGTTGCCCGTAGATAGACCACTTCGCCTTTAGCCAGAACCGTATCGAGGGTATAGCCCTTCTGATCTAGTAGCTTCCAGGTGGTGCGATCGACCTCAATTTTGGTCAACACGTTATCGTGTCCATCACCGCGCTGCGGATCGCAATTGGTTTCTTCGATCAGGTCACTAATGCTGGATTGACCATTCCCAATCACATGAGCCGGAATTCGCTCTGCGACCGCGACAACTTTGCCATTCACGACGAGAACGCGGTGATCGCTGCCCTCATAAAACCGCTCTATGATCACGGCTTTAGATACTTCCTTAGCAGCATCATAAGCGGCTTCTGCCTGCTCCCACTCATTGATGTTGATTGTAATGCCGCGCCCATGATTGCCGTTGAGTGGTTTGATCACGATCGGGTAACCGCCTACATCCTCGATCGCGTCCTGCAACTCATTTAAATAATTGATCACCGTCCCACGCGGCACCGGAATGCCCGACGATCGTAAGATTTGCTTTGTGCCTTCTTTGTCGCTAGCCAGTTCTACGCCAAGAACGCTGGTGCGATCGCTCAACGTTGCCTGAATTTTCTTCTGATGAACGCCATACCCAAGCTGAATCATGGCACGAGCACCCAACTCCATCCAAGGAATTCCTCGCGTTTCAGCTTCTTTCACGAGCGTCTCAGTGCTGGGACCCAAGGCTGCATCTGCTGCAAATTCGCGCAGATCCTTCAGGTCTTGCTGCAACTCCTCCGCCGGATAGCCTCCTGTTGCGATCACACTTTCGCAGAGCCGCACGGCAGCACGAGCCGCATAGCGCCCTGCTTGCTCAGTTTCATATTCAATCACTACCTGATAAGTGCCCGGAGTTGCCGTCTCACGCGTGCGTCCAAACCCTACGGGCATTCCTGCTAGTTCTTGAAGTTCTAATGCGACGTGTTCAATGATGTGCCCCATCATCGTGCCTTCCATGACTCGGCTCAAGAAACCACCCCGGCAGCCGGGAGAGCAAAAATGCTCAACTAAGCTGGGCAGTGTTGCAATTAAACCTTCGTAGAAGCTAGGAATCTCATTGGAGGGCGACTCCGCTAAGTCTTCCAAGTCTAGGCGCATGATGACGAGTTTGTGTCGTCGAATACTCCAATAGTTAGGACCGCGTAACGTTTGGATCTTGAGTATTTTCATAAGGCAAAGTTAGGAAATAACTGACTGCAAAAGGCAGTCGATAGCGAAGCGGCTATTGAATCGATCGAATAGGAAGCCTGCAAGCGAGAAGCCATGATTCAGTGTCAAGGGCGCAAAACACTTACAACTGTTCATGACGAACAGTTTGGGCTAAAAAGCATTTCTAAATCTCTCACCTCGATTAACTGGGTTAAGCAGCAACCTCGATCGTGATTTAACCCAGGAATAAATGGCAATCAACTGAATAAGCATCAATCCAGTCTTGTTAAAAATTGTAAAAATCTCTCTACTGGCAACTTAACACAACGAGCGAGTGAATCTATTAAGGTTAACGCGCTAATTTGCTCAAGTAGACTTTAAAACATTAAGAATAAGAGGTGTGAAACTCTAACATCCGCAAGCTTTAGTTCTTATTTTTACAAGCTTGACGTTGCTACTGCGGAGAGTTTCCAGGTAGTCGCTTATTCAAGTCGTAAGAGCATCCTGGACTGAGAACATGGACTCTTAAGTTGCAGATGCAGAGGGGGTCAGTGGCGCTCACTTCTGCCTGATTGGTGTAAGTCATCTCACCGGGATCAATGATAGTGACCGTGCCTTTTCCTAAGACTTGCAGGGTGCCATCTCCTTCAAACAGGGCACAGGTGTCTTCATCAATGCCAATGCCTAAGCGATCGGGATGGGCAGATACCGCACTCATTAAGCGTGCCATTCGATTGCGGTTGTGAAAGTGCTGATCCACAATCACCTCTGGAATAATGCTTAACCCCAAGGTCATATCGACCAAAGAAGAATTGGGAGATTCACCACTACCGCCCCCTGCAATCATGTAGTAGCCCATCACCGCAGCCCCAGCACTGGTTCCTGCTAGGGTAACTGAGCCAGACTGAGCGCGAGCCAGCACAATCTCCATCACAGGAGTGTCTGACAGTAACGCACAGAGCCGTAGCTGATCACCTCCGGTCATAAAAATCCCAGTGCAGTTGCTGACATACTCTTGCACAATAGGATCATTACACTGAGCGCGATCGCAGATATTAAGCACCTCGATCGCCTTCGCGCCCATCTCCGTAAAAATAGTGTGATATCGCTCCCCAATGACCACTGGCTCACGAGAAGCGCAGGGGAAAATGGCGATGCGAGCATCTTCACCCCCAGCACGCAAAAAAAAGCTTCGGAGGATGTCGCGTCCGTGCACTTTGTCTTCTGCTCCCCCAATGACCATGATGGCGGTATTTGTGGGTTGAGGCATCTTCAACTTCGAGGACTGCAAAGCTAACTCTATCATGGGTGTCTCTGCGACGTGAAACACATCAGTGGAGGACAATGGAGGGGCTTGTTTTGACAAGATCTTATAAACTAGACAGACCGATTGTGACAAATGAGAATATTAAGTTTTGATTAATACAAATCATGCCAGATTATTAACCATAATTTAAGTAATCAATAGACTTTTGAACGTAAATTTTCCTTTAGCAGTGTGAACTGGTTTTAGGACTAAATTGTCTCGTGCATGTTCCTCAGACTCCCTTTGTCCTCTTCGCTCTCATTTTATGCGCTTTGACATCCTAACCTTATTCCCTGACTTCTTTGCCTCTCCCCTCGGTTCAGGGTTGCTTGGAAAAGCTCTTATTAAAGGGATTGCAGAGGTGAATTTAGTCAATCCCCGTGAGTTTACGATCGACAAACATCGTCGGGTCGATGACGAGCCTTATGGGGGTGGGGTTGGTATGTTGATTAAGCCAGAGCCAGTGTTTGCCGCCGTGGAATCATTGCCTGTTTTGCCCCGAAGACAAGTCATCTTTATGACCCCTCAAGGCGAACCGATGAATCAACGGCTACTTAAAGAGCTGGCAACTAGCTATGATCAAATTGTCATTATTTGTGGACATTACGAAGGTGTTGACGAGCGAGTTCTCAATCTAGTTGATCGAGAAGTGTCTCTGGGCGATTTTGTGCTCACCTGTGGAGAAATTCCGGCATTAGCATTATTGAATGGGACAATTCGACTGCTGCCGGGCACGATCGGGAAAGAAGAATCTTTAAAGGCTGAAAGCTTTGAGGCAGGATTACTTGACTATCCCCAATACACCCGTCCGTTTGTGTTTAGGGAATGGGAAGTGCCCAACGTGTTGAGATCAGGGAATCATGCAGAAATCGATCGCTGGCGCAAAGAGCAGCAAATCGAGAGAACTCGGATTCGTCGCCCAGATCTTTATCAGCAATGGCTAGACGAAGAAAATCAGGGAGCAGACGCGAGCTAGAGCATCATTGAATCAACAGGATGGACGTTATGACAGGAAATTTCAAGCTTTTTTGTGCCACAGTTGCCAGCTATTGTTTACTCAGTTCCTTTAGCTTGCCAATTGTTACCCCTCAAGGCAAAGAATTGTTTAATAACGCTGCCTACGCTAAAAGCAGTGGTGGTCGCAGTAGTGGCGGCTCATTTCGGAGTTCGCCCTCTCGATCGAGCGGTTCTGGCGGGTCTAGAGGTTCCAATAACTCATCTGGAGGCTACAGCGGTGGCGGCGGGGCAGTATACGTCCCTTATGGAGGTTCCGGCTATGGCTACGGGGGTAGCTCGATCGGTGGGTTTGGGTCACTGGTCGTGATGTTCTTGCTCTTGGGCGGTGGCGGATTGCTGGTTTGGATGCTGCTTTCAGCCAGAAAAGGTCTCGGCTCAGCTTCAGAACTCGATAACGATAAGGTGACGGTCAGCAAGCTCCAAGTAGCACTTTTGGCAGAAGGTCGCGCCATTCAGTCGCAGTTGTCTGAAATCGTTCAAAATGCCGACACTGAAACGCCCGAAGGACTTCAGCAAGAACTTCAAGAAGTCGTTCTGGCGCTGTTGAGAATGCCCGAAAACTGGAGTCATGTGTCAGCCAGTTCGCAGACGGTCAAGACTCGCGAAGAGGCAGAGACGTTGTTTAATCAAACGTCGATCGCCGAACGCAGCAACTTCAGTGTCGAAACCCTCACCAATGTCGGTGGCAGGGTCAACACCAAAACCTTTACGCTTGATCCTGACGAAGACCCCGCCTCTTATATTGTGGTGACCTTGATCGTTGGGACGGCTGACGATAAACCCCTATTCAGCGAAGTTCGCACGACTGAAGCCCTCAAAGCCACTTTAGAGAAGCTCGCATCGATCAACACAGATTATCTGATGGTGTTTGAGTTGCTCTGGAGTCCTCAAGCTGAGGGCGATAGTCTTACCTATGACGAGTTGCTGACTGAATATTCAGGGATGATGCAGATCTGAAGCCATCTATTCTGCTGGGGCAGAACCGTTTTCGGGTTTGACTTGAGGCAAGCCAAGGCTGTAGTTGAGAACGCGGCTGTTGAGGTTATAAGAAACCTCGCCTTTGTTCAGGAGCGATCGTACCAAATGCTCTAAGTCTGACCCGATGCGACGCAAATTATAGTCGGTTAAGTCAGCCCCACTATAGGATTCGACTAACTCATCAAATTTGCGGTAAATTTTTTGCAGTGCGTCATCATTCCAATTCAATTCGTTGTCTGGGTCAACATCTAACGTCAAAACGTTTTGACTGGGAACAAGCTCGTTATTTTCAACTTCAGCAGTAAAAATACGAATGTGGCGGGTTGTAGACTTCACTAAGGTCATAAGATTAAGCGGCTGAGTGGATACTATAAAACTTGCTACTGCAATTGTAATCGGACTTTAGCACCAAACACTCTTAACCATCTGCGTCATTTCAATAGAAGTTTTCAATGCTAGAACTCGGGCAATCCTGATATCTAGCGGCTTATTCACTCCTCTGGTTTTATGATGTCTAAAGTTCTCAAACTCTTGTTTATTCGTCACGCTCAATCGATTGGCAACCAGCAAAAACGAATGCAAGGACACGGAGATTTTGAACTTTCTAGCACAGGCAGAATGCAGGCGGAGAAACTCGCGCAATATCTTTTGGCAGAATCTTGGCATCCCTCTCACGTTTATAGCAGCCCCCTTAAACGAGCTGCTCAAACCACGGAAATTTTGTTGTCTTCCCTTCAGTTAGCACCTCTTCCAGCTACAGTCAGCGATTTGATCGATCCGTCGGCTGAGTCGTTGTCAGAAGACACTGAGGAGCAACCTAACGCGATCGCCATTCAATATGCCGACGAGCTTAAAGAATTTCAGAATGGAGTTCTCAAAGGGTTAACCTGGTCTGAAGCTCGAAGTCGCCATCCTGACCTTTGCCGACGTTTAGAAGCCTCCCCCGACTGGATTCAAATTCCAGAGGCTGAATCGCTGCAAGATGCCCGCACTCGCGCCCGTCGATTCATCACGCAACTGATTGAGCGTCACAGGGACGGCGATCGCCTTTGGGTTGTTAGTCATAGCTGGATTTTGCAGCATCTCATCGCTGAGTTATTAGGCAGCGATCGCTCTTGGCGAGTCAGAGCTGGCAACACGGCATTATTTGAATTTTGGATCGACCGATCTCGCTGGCACCAAACCAGTCAAAACCGCTTTAACACTGACCTCTGGCAAATCCGTCGCTTCAACGATTCTCGTCACCTTAGTTAGACCATAACTAACTCCTACCAAGGATCGTGGATTAAATAACCTGTAAGACTTGTGAGCGTCTTCTGCCCTCCTCACGAAGTGGGGCGAAGCCCTCGCCAACCCTTGTATCTTAAGACTAGAGAGATAGACCGCCCGCCCTTGGATGCTCGACATCGTGGAGAAGCTAGGGTCATCTCTCTAGTTCATCAGGTCAAACTCGAATCATCGGCTGGGACTTTTTGATCCCGAATGACGCAAGGTTGAGTAAACGACCCCCTACTATTAAGAGGAATTGAGGAGATGCCAGAGCTAGAGCAATGGGTGGGAATTGATGTGTGCAAGCGCTGGTTGGATGTGCATCTGCGTCCTCAGAGCCAGAGTTTTCGAGTCGCGAACACGGAGGCGGGAATAGCCGAATTAGCGACACATCTGACAGCACCTTCAGAAGTCGGTCGAGTGATTTTAGAATCCACGGGTAGCCTAGTAGTCTGTCAAGGGCTGATTGACGGATAGAGGCGCTTCAATTTAATCCGGGCATCTTCAGTCGTAAATTGCCAATCTACTTTACAGGAAAGGTCATTTCTGCGTTTTTCCCAGGCAGCAATTTCCTGTTTCAAAAG
>JBBRMC010000180.1:0-6933 GCA_038231055.1 Leptolyngbyales cyanobacterium | reverse complement strand
TAGAGGTTGAAAATTTTGACCCACAAAAGATTCTTTGAATCTCCTAGAACCGTATCAAATCTCTTTGCAGAACTTGCTTTAAATAGACACTATTCCCCTCTGGCACGTTCTTCATCAAGACTCTTTCAACATCAACGAGTCAAAAATGAGTCAAAAAATGATGGATTAAGCCTCGCGACCGAGATTTTTTAGCAAATTGTTTGATCCCCGTAACCAGAGCTACTCAGATCCCTGATCAAGCTGGCTAAACTAGTAAAAATAAGTGTGGTTAGTCAATGGCTCCTTTCGATCGGGTTCTGCTCAATTTTCGATCCATTCCTTAACTAAGCTCAGAATCCTTCCTAGATACCTAATGGATAACTCAACTGAACAGTCACCTAAGCATCGGGTCGTGATCATTGGCGGTGGATTTGGTGGACTCTATGCGGCGAAAGCCTTGCGTCACGCTCCTGTCGATGTCACGCTCGTTGACAAACGCAATTTTCATTTGTTTCAGCCGCTTCTCTATCAAGTCGCAACCGGAACGCTCTCTCCAGCAGATATCTCCTCGCCATTGAGATCGATTCTCAGTCGCAGCAAAAATACAAGTGTGTTGATGGAGGAGGTCGCAGATATTGATCCCGATCGCCAAGTCGTGACGCTGCGGGAGCAAGAACTACCTTACGACACCTTGATTGTGGCAACGGGGGTGAGCCATCACTATTTCGGCAATGAGCACTGGAAAGACAACGCACCGGGCTTGAAAACCGTCGAAGATGCCCTAGAAATGCGTCGCCGCATCTTTTTAGCATTTGAAGCCGCCGAAAAAGAAACAGACCCCGAAAGGCGCAAAGCTTGGCTGACGTTTGTAGTGGTGGGTGGCGGTCCAACTGGAGTCGAGTTGGCGGGTGCGATCGCTGAACTGGCATATAAAACGCTTCGAGAAGACTTCCGCAGCATTGATACCACCGAAGCTCAAATTTTGCTGCTTGAAGGACTCGATCGCGTGCTGCCTCCCTACTCGCCTGATCTGTCAGCAAAAGCAGAAGAGACGCTGACTGCTCGCGGCGTGACGGTGCAAACCAAAACAAAGGTCACTAATATTGCAGATCATGTAGTCACGATCGAGCGAGAAACTGGAGTCGAGCAAATTCCGTCTCGAACGATTCTCTGGGCGGCTGGGGTAAAAGCGTCTGCGATGGGCGAAGTGTTAGCAAAGCGAACTGGGGCAAGTCTGGATCGATCGGGGCGCGTCATCGTCGAATCTAATCTGAGTGTGCCGAACCGCCCCAATATTTTTGTGATTGGCGATTTAGCGCACTTTGCTCACCAATCTGAAAAACCTCTACCAGGGGTTGCTCCGGTTGCGATGCAGCAGGGTGAATATGTCGCTAAACTGATCCAAAAGCGATTCAAGGAAAAGACGCTTCCTGCCTTCTCTTATTTTGAGGTGGGCAGTTTAGCTGTGATTGGACAAAACGCGGCGGTCGTTGATCTAGGATTCATTCGCTTTTCTGGGATCATTGCCTGGTTTGTGTGGGTGGTCGCTCACATTTACTACTTGATCGAGTTTGATAACAAGATAATTGTGATGATTCAGTGGGGGTGGAATTATTTCACTCGCAATCGAGGTGCCCGACTGATTACTGACCGAGATATCGTGATGCAGCAGTCTGCCAAAGAGGAACCGCAAGTCGCTACTGAATCAAAGGTGCCTATTGAGGTTTAAGACAGTGAGCAACTAGCGATCAGGCGGAGAGAGTTGTTCTCTCCGCGTTTTTCTGTGGCTGGCAAACGCTTGAGGATAGTTTGAATATTTGTTAACTTTATGAAAGGAGCAGTAAAATACTGCTTGAATCAACAATTATTTTTTGGGCATCATGTCTCAACAATGCGCCCCACTCTCTTTAAATTCACCTTCAATAGAAGAGTCGGAAATGGCTGATCTGCGAAATCAGATCAAGTCTCAACAGAAGTTAGTGAGCGCGATCGAGCGGCGAGTCGGACGATCGCTTAACTCGATTCAGACTCATTTGACCCAACTCAATCAACTGCTTCATGACTCATCTCAGTGGCAAACCAACATAACTGCCATGGCAGCCGAGCTTCATCAGTTAGGAGATCTGCTTGCCGATGCCACTCTGCTGCAAAAAATCGAAGCTGGAAAAGTCAATGTTCAGCTAGAAACTTTAGATTTGCACTTGCTCATAGACTGCGTAAGTCGTCATCTTCTTGTGTCTAAAGATGAGGCTCCCCGGTTGATGTGCAAAGTTCCTGCAATTTTGCCGCCCGTTATTGCCGATCGAGACCTTATTGAGGAAGTGTTAGGCGATTTGTTAGGGCGATCGCTAAAATATTCTGACCCCGATTCAGTGATTATTTTAGAGGTCATCTCTGACTTAGATAGGGTGATAATCAACATTACGGCACAACGATTTGTCTCCTTAGGCGAACGCGACTACGCACCAGAGATTGCCCTCTGTTGCAAGCGCATCGAAGTTCAAAAGGGTGAAGTCGCTTGTCAGATGGGACTGGATGGCTCGACGCAAGTGACCATAAAACTAATGATCCCGGACTAAGAGGATGTCTGAGAAGTGGTTGACGACTTCTACGCTACGGTTCTGTCCTGCCCCAGAAGTCCAGCTAACCCAAGTCCACTAAAGGGAATGTAAGACTCTACCAGTCAGCGTTCAGTCCGTTTGAACGGACTTCGCACCATTAGCCCGGATTTCTAGTCACGGGCGGGTGAGTGCCAAGAACGATCCCTCTTCAGGCATCTTCTAAGGGGCTGAGCAAAATTAAATATAAGACTTAGAGCAGGCAGAATGTCTGCTTTATGGGGGCTACTAAATCATTTGACGCACTTACTTTAGCTGTCAAGTCATTCTTGAAATAAAAGAAGGTCGTCTGAAAAGTCAAGACTGTGTAAGGCTGCACAGCAGAATTTAAAGATCTCATAAACTTTTTGAAAATTGAAAAAATAACCGTTGAACTTGATGTACTGGTAAGAGACTTTTATCTCATCACTAAAGTGAATTGACACGGTTTGTAGAGGACACTTATAAACTTGCTATCTAAAACCTTTAAAGCAAACTTATTGCTGACTTCAGTATTTTTCTCGTGGAATTATTCTTATTGATACATTCATAATGATGGTTGTACGGTTAGATATAGGCAGCAACCTGAAGCAATGAAGTATCTTAATGTCCTCTGTATTACAGCAGTGAGTGCGATCGCAGCGCTTGGCTACTCAAGTTCTGCGCAAGCAATCTCATTTAAGGTCACCAGTGGTGTTCCCGGTCTGAGCGGGCAAACAAATCAAGGTGCATTCTCCGAATTTTCTAAGTTAGCCGATACCACCACGATCGACTTCAACTCAGGCAGCGCACCAACCACCGGGTTTGCTAAATATTCGTTTGCAAACAACACGGGTGCGAGCAGCGTTCGGGCTGACCAGTGGGCACCTGCTGGGTCAACAGGAGAGAAGAACACCTCTAAGTATCTGGCAGTTTTTAACGGCGATGCTGCAACGATTAACTTGGACAAAACCATCAACTATTTTGGGATCGACTGGGGCGCAGTGAGTGAAAACAACACGTTCTCCTTCTACCAGAGTGGCACAAGCGGCAAAGATACACTGGTCAAATCATTTACTAGTGCCGATCTTCTCAACAACAGTGCTTTGTTTAAAGCCTCGTGGCAAGGTGGGCAAGGCAACGGTTATGTTCATTTCTACTCTGACAGCATCGCAGACAACTTCAACAAAATTGTAATTTCGCAATCCAGCACGGTTGGGGGCGGTTTTGAGTCTGACAATCACTCGTTCCATCAGGGCACCGGAAAGTTTGATTTTGATGGCAATCTAAAACCGAAGCCAGTTCCTGAACCAGGCATTGTGTTGGGGCTGTTGGCAACGGGCGGTATGTTTCTCCGAAAACGCAGCCAGAAGCTTTCTCAAGAATAGGCTAGAAAACTGTTCTAGCAAGGCTAGTGGCTTTTCTTAAGGTGCACCTCTTAACAAGAGGTGCATTTCTTTTTGAGACTGCTCTAACATTAAGACATTGCAACTTTTTGATACTTAGGGCATGAAACGAATCGTTTTAATCGCTGGATTTGAGTCTTTTAACGCAGATCTTTACCGTCAAGCGGCTCAACTTGCTCAGGTGCGATGCCCAGAACTAGAGATTATAGTGTTTAGCGATCGTGATCTCACAACCCATCCGACTGAAGTTGAGTCTGCCCTCCACCATGCCGATGTGTTTTTTGGAAGTCTGCTGTTTGACTATGATCAGGTGATGTGGCTGCGGCAACGAGTGCAGCAAATCCCAATTCGGCTAGTGTTTGAGTCGGCGTTAGAGTTGATGAGCCTCACCCAACTCGGAAAGTTTGCTATCGGAGACAAGCCCAAGGGAATGCCAAAACCCGTTAAATTCATTCTCGACAAGTTTGGCAATGGACGAGAAGAAGACAAACTTGCAGGTTATATTAGCTTTCTTAAAATCGGACCAAAGCTGCTGAAATATGTGCCGGGGCAAAAGGTGCAAGATTTGCGGAACTGGTTAATTGTTTATGGTTATTGGAATGCGGGCGGATTGGACAATGTAGCATCTCTGTTTTGGATTTTGGCAGAGAAGTATTTAAATTTAAGTGTTGGAGAAATTGCACCTCCGATCGAGACTCCTAATATCGGGCTACTACACCCTGATTATTCAGGTTATTTTGAGTCTCCTAAACACTATTTGAACTGGTATCAAACTCGCCAATCGAGCAATTCGTCCGTTGTTGGCATTCTGCTTTACCGAAAACACGTTATTACAAAACAGCCTTATATTGCTCAACTGATTCGCTATTTTGAGCAAGCAGGGTTGACTCCTCTGCCGATTTTTATTAACGGTGTTGAAGGACACGTTGCCGTGCGTGATTTGATGACGACTGACTACGAACAATCGCAGCGTCAGCGAGGAAACATAGAGATCAAATCGCTGTCTAGTGAAGCGGTCAAGGTGGAGGCGATCGTATCGACGATCGGCTTTCCATTAGTTGGAGGTCCAGCAGGATCGATGGAAGCGGGTCGTCAAACCGAGGTAGCAAAACGCATTCTTGGTGCAAAAAATATTCCCTACTTAGTCGCAGCACCGCTTCTGATTCAAGACATCCATTCTTGGACACGACAAGGCATCGGCGGGTTGCAAAGCGTAGTGCTGTATGCGCTACCAGAGTTAGATGGGGCGATCGACACGATTCCCCTCGGTGGTTTGGTTGGAGAGAAGATTTACCTGATTCCCGAACGAGTTAAACGGCTCACCGGACGGCTGCAACGCTGGATTGAATTGCGGCAGAAATCGGTTCGCGATCGTAAACTCGCCATCATTTTATATGGTTTTCCTCCCGGTTATGGAGCCGTCGGAACTGCTGCATTATTGAATGTGCCGAAATCACTGCTCAAACTTTTGCAGGCTCTCAAAGAGCAAGGCTATACGATCGGAGACTTGCCCGAAGATGGCGAAGACATTATTCGTCAAGTCAAACAAGCAGATGAATGGAGCGGGGATTCACAGCCTGACGATTCAACTCAAGAGTCAGTCAACGTTCGGACTTTAGAAAAATGGCTGGGTTATCTACTGACCTCCCGGATTGAGAAACAGTGGAAGTCTTTATCAGGAAGCGGCATCAAAACGATGGGCGAAGACCTCACCTGGGGTGGCGTTCAGTTTGGTAACGTGTGGATTGGAGTCCAGCCGCCGTTAGGTATTTCGGGCGACCCGATGCGATTGATGTTCGATCGTGACCTCACTCCTCATCCGCAATATGCCGCCTTTTACCAGTGGTTGCAAAAAGACTTCCAGGCAAGCGCGATCGTGCATTTTGGGATGCACGGCACGGTCGAGTGGTTGCCGGGTTCTCCCTTAGGCAACACGGGCTATTCGTGGTCAGATGTCTTGCTGGGAGATTTGCCCAATCTCTATATTTACGCGGCTAATAACCCGTCAGAGTCGATCTTGGCAAAGCGGCGCGGCTATGGTGTTCTAATTTCGCACAATGTGCCGCCCTACGGTCGAGCCGGGTTGTATAAAGAACTCATTACCCTGCGAGATTTAATTGCTGAATATCGAGAAGATCCTGAGAAAAATTATGCTCTCAAAGAGGTGATTTGCAAGAAGATTAGCGATACGGGATTGGATGCAGATTGTCCTTTTGAAGCTGCCAAACGGATGGGAATGGGGCTGACGATCGAGACCGTCAAACTCTTTAGTAACGATGCCTTTAATCACTACCTAGTCACCCTCTACGAATATCTACAAGTTCTCGAAAATCGTTTGTTCTCATCGGGTTTACACGTTCTAGGTGAGCCGCCCAACCCCGAAGCGTTAGCGGGGTATCTTGACGCTTATTTTGATGGCGCATCGGATACGGAGGAGGCGGTTCAAATTCGCGATTTGCTAGCTCAAAATACAGACGAACTGACTAATCTGCTGCGCGGACTCAACGGGGAATATATTCCACCTGCTCCGGGTGGCGATTTGCTGCGCGATGGGGCAGGCGTTCTACCGACCGGACGCAATATTCACGCCCTCGACCCTTATCGGATGCCGTCACCTGCTGCTTATGAACGCGGGAGAACGATCGCGCAACAAATTCTCACCCAACATCTGCAAGAACACGGCACCTATCCCGAAACGGTTGCGGTGATGTTGTGGGGCTTAGACGCGATTAAAACCAAAGGGGAATCGCTGGGCATTCTGTTAGAGCTGGTTGGGGCAGAACCCGTTAAAGAAGGCACTGGGCGAATTGTTCGCTATGAGTTAAAGCCTTTAGCAGAGATTGGACATCCACGAATTGATGTGCTGGCGAATCTTTCAGGTATCTTTCGCGATAGTTTTGTCAATATTATCGAACTATTGGATGATTTGTTTCAACGCGCTGCCAATGCTGATGAATCTGATGATCAAAACT
>JBBRMC010000179.1:0-6934 GCA_038231055.1 Leptolyngbyales cyanobacterium | reverse complement strand
CGTTGAGCGATCGGGGTGGCGTTGGGTAAAAACCAGATGTCGGCGTAGCGTCGTTCTCCTTTGATGGGCAAATCAGATCTAACTTCGCCAAAGGGTGCGAGTAATTCACCTAGAAGCTCTTTTGCAAACTGGTCATGAGGCTGAGTGGTCATAAATCATTTTGAAAGACCTGCCTCAACTGGAAGCGAGTCTAGACCAATTGATTGCCGATCTGAAGAAGTTATGAAACCTATAGTACAACCAGTTTGACAGTTGCGTTCTGCAAGCGAGCCATCAGGATTCCGAGTCCAGTCCAAGTCATAGCCGCCCTCAAGAACAGCAACAACATCAGCTCGAATCCGTTGGCAATCAGAACCACGCACTTCCGCATCGGAGTGAACAACCATTCCTAAGCTGTGAAGGGAGGATTTTAGAATCCCAGTATCAGTCAGCTTGCTTCACAGAGTGTTGAAGTGAGATATCTAAGTTACTTCGGTATTGGGCGTGGGTAATGAATGAACATAATGGAGGATTCGCAGCATTTAGCAAAAAACGATGGTTCAAACTCAACTCTCTCTTCTCGTTAAATGCTACGAATCCTCCAAACTCTGTTACGGCTGAGCAGGCGAGATCACATCAAGTTCAGGTGCGTAAGCTGCTGCCACAGGCAACCCATTGTTCTCCTGATCAATCTTCGTTTTCGTGACCGCAATGGCAAACACCAACAATCCAAAGACTGGTTTTGCCAGAACATCTGCGATCGTATAACCGAGTTGAACTCCGATACTCGCCGATGTTCCTGTGATTCCCAGCATTGGTAATATGTATGCGATCGGGTAAACGCCCCAGGAGAACAACAGCAGCAAGCGCATGTTGCGAACTAAGGTTTGTACCGGAGCAGGCTGGTTCACTAGAGACTTCGATAGCTCGATCCACAGTACATAAAGAATGTAGGCGAATGGAATGGTGCTAACTGTACCCCAAATGATTCGAGTGGTGAGGCTGCTAGAAATCTCGCCAGGATAACCTGTGGCGATCATCACGACTGAAGCAAGTGCAAGTTTGATCAGCAACGGTCTTGCCTCTTTCACAGGCAGCGCTAATACTGCGACTGCCTCCACTAGGAGCAATGGCACTGTCAGCAGCCAATCGACATATCGATAAGCATCATTAAACGGTGCCCCAGTCAGCGTGTACGCACCATTCTGCAAACTGTATGCCGCGTCCCAACTGTCAAAGATCCGGAAGTAGTGGTAGCCAGCAATGCTGACAACGAGCGCTGAAACTAACAAAGCAATTCGATACTTTGGTCCGACTTGAGCGCGAGCATTAAAGAAAAAGAGAGCGGACGCGAACATCGCCGCGATCGCAAACGAGAAGGCGTTGTAGATCAGATTGAACTGACTGGGCGTTAGCGATCGCGCTGTCGATAGCCGATCCGATGATAGGTCACCCTGCAAAACCAGCGCTCCTAGAAGCGTGAAGTCGGGCAATAAAGAAACTGTCATTAATCCTGCCTCTGTATGGTGATTGTAGATCTGTAAACTTTGATCTTCTTGGCAGATTGGCTTCTGTCCATAGCAGTTCGGTCTGGTTTGCTGTCTTTAAAGACCCGCCATCGAAACTCCTTCGATCGGGTATTGAGCTTTATTCCAGGCGGTCAGTCCCCCCAACAGTTCAGCAATATGCTGATATCCAGCACCGCGCAGCATAGATGCAGCTTGAGCAGTTTGTGCATCCGTCTCACCATAGATATAGATGTCGCGGATGAGTTCAAGACTGGCATGTGCACGGGCAATCAGGTCGTTCAGAGGCATCGCAACCGCCCCCGTGATGTGCTTGGCATTAAATGCGTTGATGTCTCTGACATCGACAATCGTCAGGGCGGGTTCGCCCCAATCCAACCGATTCTTCAAGGCATCCACAAAGGATTTGTCCTGAAGCGATTCAGGAATGGAAATGAATTGAAACAACTTAGCCATGTTTCACCAGTAGTAAAGATAATGTGTCGAACTCTGTATGCCTACAGACAAGAGTGTGAATCGTTCTCAACTCATGATGCTTGACGATTCATACAGCTTTGCACCTCGATTTCTGCTTGGCTGAGTTTTGGGTTAGCCGTGAGGTTAAATATTCGCTGAAGCTGATCGTTGCCCAGTTCATCCCAAGCGCGCTTGAAGTTTGGCTGACTCAGTTCTGTGGTTAAGCAAGCAATCAGAGCGCTGGTGCGATCGCTGCCCATGGAAGTAGAATCGGCAATTTGTTCGACGATTTCTTCAGAGACCACTACATCAGGCATTGCTAATGCTGGACGGGTAGAAAGTCCTGGTAGCCAGAACAAGCCCATCAGCAAGCTTGTAAGAAGCGTTCGACGCAACAAACTCAAAACGCGATCTCTGGATGAAATGAAACCGACCAAACTCAACAGACCACGATTCGTAATCTTAGATCTAGCAGTCATAACAGTCCTGGGTAAATTTAACATTCGCTCGGATGAGGCTTTCTTCAGGAAAGCCTGTTAGTACCCAACGGGTTCGCACGAGAAAAACGCAGTCGTGATTATTGAGATGAAGCTAACTCTAAAGAACATCCAAATTCATCTAGACAATCGAGAGCGATTGGCTTACAACAAATTCCAGAAGTGAAGAACACCCTGACCAGAAAAGAATTCGACTAGAAGAGCAGACACGAAGCCAATCATCGCTAAACGACCATTCCAACTCTCGGTTTGAGGCGTAAATCCCCAACGCCAGCCATTACGAGCATTAGAAGAAGGAATTACTTTTGTAGAGTTTGCCATCGATCATTGCTCCAAGTTTTGTAAGTGTAGAGAACAGTTCGATCGTGGAAGGTGAAAAGTCAGTGATACCTCTGCCTAAAAAGAGGCAAGATTCATCTAATTTCCACTCCTGTCTCAGAAGCTCTTGATATGACGCTTTCCGAACCATCATGATTTTGTATTGTTCAATCAGCGCCTTTTTTGCCTGCTCACGAAACATTCGTTGAACAAGATCTGTAGAGTTCCTGAGATTGAGACCTTGCTCTAAAGTAAGTCCGAGCGCCTGAGCCATAGCTGCCTCCCATAACCCAATAAAGTAGGATATGGGGTAAAACCACAAGCCTAAGAGTCTACACAAAGTTTGCATAGCAAGCGAAGCAAGTGATTGAAGAGCAAAGCAATGTGCCTCGGTGAGAGACTCATTTGCCTGAGTTTCTATGCCGCTCGTATAGACGCTATGTTCATCTCTAGTTAACACAGGGTAATGTTACTTACTTGCTGTGTATGAGAACTAGCATAACAATTATTTACATAATTTTACGATTTTGAAAACATTCATGGATCGCGAGGTGAGGTTCCGACGGAATCGCTTCCCTTTACCGATTTTTTCAATAATTCGTCAGCGATCGCATTCCATTCATCTCGCATCCCTTTATCTTTGTCGTCATTGCTCAAGAGCTTGCCCTTTTGATTGGGATATCGCGTGTAGAACTGTTCATTCACCGATCGCACAAAAGCAGCGTAATCGAGTCCTAATTCTTTGCAGCGAGTCTCTAAGTCAATGCCTTGAAGCTGGTCGGTTTTGGGCTTTGAATCTTGAGCGAGTTTTAATGCGGGTGCAATGCTGGGAACTAATGCCAAAATTTGCGGCACTGCCCACGTCACTATAGCAATCACAAACCCAAAAATTATCAGTCGATAAATGAGTTTAAAAATCCCAAAAACCGTAAATTTGATCACTCCAAAAGCTCCGCGCAAGACGGCTCCGATCAGATAAGCCGTTCCTTTAACCATCCACACCGGGGAATAGAGGATGGCATTGAGGGGCGATCGTTGAGACTTCTGGGAAGCAACCTGTCCCGATGACCCCGCTTTCACCACGGTCGTTGCCCGTCTGCGCCCCACTAACGCCAGCGTATTTTGCTGAGTCAGCGAGGTTGGTGCGACTGCTACAGGGTGAGCAACGGGGACAGATTGACTCTTGATCGACGAAAGAACTGCCAAAACATCATTTGCTGAAGGATAGCGATCGCTCGGTTTGTAACTCAACAGACGATTGAGAACGAATGCCAACTCAGAATTTACTGTCACATATCGCTGCCAAATCCACGTTAGTGCTACTGGGTCATAAAGCGATTTGGGGTCTCGTCCGGTCAGCAGCACGACACAGGTGACTGCCAGCGCATATAAATCACTACTTGGATTTGCCGTGCCTGCCTGGAGTTGCTCAGGAGATGCATAACCCGGTTTGCCGACGAGCGTGTGCTGAGCTGGTTGGGCAAGTTTATTGGCAAGGGCTTTGACCACTCCAAAATCGATCAGGACAGGCTTTTGATCGGGCGATCGTAAAATGATATTGTCGGGCGCAATGTCTCGATGCACAATTCCGGCGCTGTGAATGTAGCTCAACACAGGCAAAATCTGATGCAGGAGTTGCAGAATTTCTGCCTCACTAAAGCCCTGCCCCTGTCGCGAATCCATTAAGGCTTCGTAGGTCGTACCCTCAATATAGTCTTGGGCGAGAAAGAGCAGTTCTCGATCGAGATAATGCACCCGAAACATTTCTCGAAAGCGAGGAATCTGAGGATGGCGAAGCTGATAGAGTACGCCAGCCTCGCGGGTGAATAAATCTTCTGCCTTTCGCAAGTTTGCAGCGCTTTGATCCTGAGGTGCAAATTCTTTAAGCACGCACAACTCGTTAAAGCGATTGGTGTCGATCGCCAGATAGGTTCTGCCAAACCCTCCGTGTCCCAATATGCGCTCGATGCGATATCGGTTTTGAATCACGGTGCCATCAGGAAGCGGTGAGTGCATAGCAGTAGGGACAAACGAGTAGGTGCAGTATTTTAAGCGACCGATCGGAAATCTGCCCTACAAATTTAGCATCCTAGTCTCCCCAAGGTCAGCAAATTGCAGGCAGTTTCGCGATCGACCCCAATGTCATCTCAACCCAGTTCTGCTCAAGATGTTGGACAATCAATAAAGCACTGTGTCGCCTTTCTAACCTGTGAATCGTCGAGAACTTCTTAAACACCTCCTTCAAACCTCTGGGGGATTAATTGCAGTTAGCTTAATCGGAGGCTGTCAGAGCAGGACGATCGAGCCGCTCTTTCTCTTAAATCTGCTGAATCCAGAAACCCCGTTGCCGGATCATCTGATCACGCCGCTAGAAGAGTTTTATGTTCAGTCTTATGCGTTGCCGTCCACGGTGAAAGCAGATAAGTGGCAACTCAACATCAAAGGAGCCGTCGAGAAGCCTCTAACTTTGACGCTTGAGGATGTTTTGCAAGCGCCGCAAGAGGACTTTCATCTAACGATGGAGTGTATTGGCAACCCAGCAGGCGGCAATCTGATCGGCAATGCCCTCTGGACAGGAACTCCACTTCTGCCCTTTTTGAAGCAGGCAGGCATTCGCTCTGATGTGCAGGAATTTGCGCTCAAGGGGGCTGATTGGTATGAGACAACTCTGCCTATATCAGACATCATGCGTGCAGATGTGCGACTCGTCCACCAGATGAATAAAGAGCCTCTGACAACCGCTCACGGCTTTCCGATGAGGTTGATTGTGCCAGGGCACTATGGGCAAAAACAGCCCAAATGGATTGTCGAAATCGAGGCGATCACAAAACCAAAAACGGGATTTTGGGAGAATCAAGGCTGGTCAAATACGGCAGAAATTCCGACTCATGCGCTGATGCGGCAGGTGCAAGAGACTCGCGTGTGGAACCGTCAGCATCAAGTCAATGTCAGTCGAGAGGGCAATGGGGGTTGGCAAACCGGGATTCTGTTAGCAGGAGTCGCTCTCGATCGCTCAAGTTAAATACAAACGATAGAGGTCAGCACCGACAATGGCGCTTCTTGGAGTAAAGCGAACCAAAACCGCCCCGACTCGCCTCACGAATGGACGTTATGGCGCTATCTCTGGAAGCCTCAACAGCCTGGAACCTATACACTATTAGCAAGGGCGAAGTCCGATCGTCAACAGCAACCGCTAGAGGATGGCAACGGCAAAGACGGCAGTTCAGGAATTCTTAAAATTCAGGTCACGTTGCAAACTTAAGGGCTGAAAAATTTAGAATTAATCATTTACTTGTAGATTGAGCAAGTTCTTAATGTAATTTTGAAGTATCAACTTAGAGATCAAGATGAAGGTTAAGTATGAGCTGATTATTTACTGGAGTGAAGTTGATCAAACATTCATTGTTGAAGTGCCCGAACTACCAGGTTGTGCAGCAGAGGGTGAAACGTATCAGGAAGCCGTACAAAATGCTGAAGTCGTGATTCAACAATGGATTCAAATTGCACAAGAGTTAGGGCGAACCATCCCGGAACCTAAAGGACGACTGTTATCGGCATGAGAGACTCGATTTAAGCAATCACGATACTTATCTGACTTCCAACTATCCAGTTGTAGTATGGTTTCAACAAGTAGCTAGGTTTGTCCATGAAAATCAGAGCCATTATTCATTCAGCAGACGAAGGAGGCTATTGGGCAGAGGTTCCTGCGCTTCCCGGCTGTATTACTGAAGGCGACTCGATCGAGGAGGTGACTGCCAATTTAAAAGACGCGATCGAGGGGTGGCTTGATGTTGCCAATAGTCGTGATGCTATCGAGTCCACAGATCGAGTCATCGAAATTGCTGTATGAAGTCCATTTCTGGCAAGCGATTATGCAAGGTTATAGAACAGAGAGGTTGGGTTTTGCGAAGAGTGACGGGCAGCCATCACATCTACGAAAATTCTGAAGTAGATCGGATTCTATCAATCCCTGTTCACCGTAATCAAGATTTGAAACTTGGAACCTTGAAAGCCTTGATGCGAATAGCTGACTTGTCTGAAGAAGATTTAAGCTAGTTGTGAACTGTCGGATATGGCAGGCGAAGTAGAAAGGTGAACCACCTTATAATTACTCGGTTAGAGGTTGAATTTGATGAAGCTCTTTGCCACGGCTGATCT
>JBBRMC010000178.1:0-6940 GCA_038231055.1 Leptolyngbyales cyanobacterium | reverse complement strand
GATCGCTCAACTTCCACGACGACATCTAGATCGCGAGTGGTTCGAGGATCACCATAGGCGATCGCGCAAACGCCTCCGGTGATGTAGTAGGGAATGTTGAGCGACTCAAAGACAGAATGCAGGATTCGTGCAATTTCGCCAGGGTCTTGAATCCACATCGCCGCGTCTCCAGTGGGAGTGAGTAGAGGAATCCATTTTTCTTGCAGGATTGACTTAGCAAAATATTCAGGTGCTAAATCGCCTCGCGCTTTCCTCATGCCGCGTAACGAAACTGTTTTTGCCCAGCGAATCATTTGGGCAGCGATCGCGAACCGTTCCCTCGGAGTTTTTTGCCGCAAAAGCTGAAACTGATAGCGATCACTTTCGATGGATATGTCGATCGCCTGTGGCTGATATCCGTTAGGTTCGATCAGTGGGGTCATAAATCATTATGGATCGATAGAACCTGGGAGCGTATCAGGGTATCAAGAATCACGATCGCCCATTCCAACCTTGAGCCGCATCATTCACCGCTTGATCGACAGTCTTCTGTCCCAGCATTGCCGCTTGCAGATTTTGATAGATCACCTTCTGCAACTCCTTGACGTTTTTCATCGCCGGAATCAAGACTTCTGCACTTTTAAGCTGACTCGCACTGATGATTCTGGCTTTGTCTACAGAACTCGCATTGGCAGGAGTCGTCGTAAAATAACTATCTTGCGATGCCTGAATCGTCGAGGGTAGAACGTTTGCAGCTTTCGCAAAGGCAAGCTGATTTTCATTATTCGTGACAAACAGCGCAAACTTCAGCGCAGCATCTGGCTGATCGGTGTCTTTTGGAATCACTAGATCCATCACGGCAACATTCTTTTTGCCCGTGTCACCCGTGATTTGGGGAGCCGATGCTGAAACCTTAGAGATCGAGGGTGCATTTTTCTCGATCGTCTTCAAAAACTCTGCGCCTGATGCCAAGATTGCGGTTTGTCCTTGTTGATAGAGGTCGATCGCGTGACGGTGCCCTTCGGTCAACACTTCTTTGGGCATCAGTCCGTTTTTGTACATATCCACCCAATATTGAAAGGCGGCTTTACCTTGAGGTGTATTAAATGCTGCTTTGCCTTGACCATCGACCAACTGCACACCCATCTGCACAAACGATTCTAGAATCTCACCTGAATCTTCGGGGACTGCTGTCGCAAAAAACGCATATTTGCCCGTCTTGTCTTTTATTTGTTTTGCAGCTTGGGCAAGCTCTGCATAGGTAGCAGGAGGCTTACTCACACCTGCTTGTTTCAGCAAATCGGTATTGTAAATCGCCACTCTGGTCGTCAGATACCACGGAATCCCAAAACTTTTGCCGTTGAGCGTGCTGGACTGCCAAATATTCGGCAAATATTGCTGCCGCACCTCAGCCGGAATCTTGGCATCCAAATCTAACCAGGCATTTCGTTCTGCAAGTTGAGTTGCAAAGTTTGGGTTGAGATTCACGACATCGGGCGCACTTTTTGCCGCCACAGCCGTGAGAATCTTGCGCTCCATCTCTGCCCAAGGCACATCAACCCAGCGAATTTTGACTCCTGGATTTTGGGTCTCAAACTTTGCGATCAGTTGATTGAAATAATCGGTGTATTGCGGCTTAAGTTGCATCGTCCAGAATTCTACTTCTGGGTTGCTTGAGGTCTGCTGGTTGCCCGACGGTGCATTCCCACTGCCGCAACTTACCAACCAACTCAGCACACAGCCCAACAAGGCAAATAGTCCAAAGGTTTTCCAGGTTCTAATCTGACGCATCTTCTCTAGATTCAATGGCGATCGAGTAGCTTAGTCTACCTGATTGTAGAAGTCATCCCATAGCCCCTGATCTCATCCTCTAGTGTCTTCCCTTCAATAGAGGTGATTGTTTGCTCAATCGTTCAACATCACTATTAACTATTGGATTGACGAGGGCAGAAATTATGAGTAGGGCTTCACGCATTGGCACGATCGGATCGCTAACCGTCATCTCTCTAATATCTGGAGTCTTGATCAACCGCGCGATCGCTCAAGTTGGGTCAGACCAACCCGTGAAGAATCCCGGAATCTCAGGAATTAACAGCCCAGCCCCTACTAATAATGGTGGAGTCACCGACCAACCCATCACCAATCCAGGTGTGTCAGGGACAAACAATCCGACTCCTGGTTTAAGTCAACCCAACCCAACCGTCGATGGCACTCAGCCAGTCACCAATCCAGGCACTTCTGGTATCAGCACTTCAGGGTCAACGGTTGACGGCACTCAGTCCACAAATTCAGGTACGTCTAGTATCAGCATTCCGGGGACAAACGGGTCAACGGGGGGCGGCACTCAGCCAATCACCAATCCAGGTACTTCTGGCATTAGCACTCCTGGATCAACTGGTAGCGGCACTCAACCCGTGACAAATCCAGGTACTTCTGGCATTAGCACTCCAGGTCTGACTCCGACTCAACCCAATCAGCCCGATACGACTCGCACGATCGTGGCTCCAAACGGTATTCCAGATGTAATTATTCGACAGCAAAATCGAGGGACGACGGCTCCAACCACACAGCGCACTACGCAACCAGGAAGGACTCAAACTCCACAGCCTCAGCAGGCTCCCGCTCCAAGAGACAACGGCACCACGACAGGATTTATCAAAACAGCGATCTCTAATCAGCTAGCAAGCAACCCCAACACGCAGAAATTAGACGCTCAACTGCTGCAAGCTACCTGTTCTCAAAATTGGCAGGGTGCGATCGCGATCGTGGATCGGGCATTAGAAAGCGCCCCTGCTAATCAGACGTATCGATCGCAACTTCAAGCTTATCGTAGTCGCCTCCAAACTCTAGCAAACGCAAGAACAGCTATTCCCAACTGGTCGCAAAAATGCACAGGGGGGTAAGCCGAGGGAAACAAACTAAGAGATGAAAAGTCCGTGTTGCAATTGTGACACGGACTTTGTGTATTTATGGGTAGCCCTTTGAATCATTGACTCAAGTTCTCAATTGCAGCGGAGAGATTTTAAGTCGAACGACCAATGTTTTCGATCGAACATTTAGCGTGATCTCCAAATTCTCAAGCGCGAATATCATAAAATTTATTTTTCGATCGTCATTTTCTGAAAATGCGTGTACTATTCACAGATGGATTCCTGATCAGGTGTTAAGAGGAGGATTTTTTAACCGCGAATCAATTGCAGATCGATCGGCATAATTAACAGAACCCATGATTTTATCTGAGCCAAAATAATTCTTATTAGGATGGCAATCACCGTTAGTCGGCTCAGTGAATTGGTCGGTCATTTCTGGGTAGTCTAATCTCGTTAAACAAAAATATTCGCTAAATATCCCGTAAATGTCTCAGAACAAAGCTCAATAGTTTGTATCTTTGTGTTCAAACGGGTCATTCTGACATAAATTGTGTACTATGCACTTGCATTCGACCGTTTTACGGTTATTCCTTCCCCCAGCCTCGGTTCTAAACTATCGCCTAGTGGGCTAACAAATCTGTGGTTAACGGTCTAAAAGGTCTCTTTTCTAAAAAGTCTAAAGGGGTTGGCATAGAGTTAGCCCCCGATCGCATCAACATCGTTCAGTTACGCAAGCAAGGTACAGGGTTTCGACTAGCTAACTATGTCACAGTGCCCGTGCCGGATGGCATATTTCAAGAGGGGCAAATTATTGACCCTCCTGCGATGTCTGAATTGATTCAAATGGCACTATCAGACAACAAAATAAAGGTCAAACAAGCCGCTACTGCTGTTCCAGGTGGGCGCGACACGGTAACTCGAATTATTCCGGTTCCGGCAGAGCTTGACGATCGAGAATTGCGCGAGATGGTGTTAAATCAAGAAGCCGGATTATATCTGCCCTTTCCCCGTGAAGAAGCCGATGTTGACTATCAAAAACTCGGTCTATTTATTGACGAAGATGGCATCGAAAAAGTCCAGGTTTTGCTGGTAGCAACCCGTAAAGAAATCACCGACACCTACATCAATACCTTTCAACAAGCAGGGCTTCAGGTTGACGTATTAGAGATTAGCAGCTTTTCACTGATTCGCACGATTCGTGAACAGTTGAGACAGTTTGCCCCTCAAGAAGCCGTAGCATTGGTCGATATCGAGTTTGAAAGCACCGAGATTTCGATCACGGTCGATGGGGTGCCGCAATTTTCGCGCACGGTGCCGATCGGCAGTTTTCAGATTCAAAGTGCGTTGTCTCGCGCAATGAATTTGCCCCCGTCTCGCAGCATTGATTTGCTGCAAGGCATGACCATTCCTGCTCACCCGATGGATACGATGGGCAGCCCCCGAATGAGTCAGGGCACCAATCCGGGGACGGCAGCGATGCTTAGAGTCTTGAGTGAGCTATCCGACGAGCTGCGCCGATCGATTGATTTCTATCTAAATCAAGGTGAAAACCTAGAAGTGGCGCAACTTCTGTTAGCGGGTCCAGGTGCCTCGCTTGGGCAGTTAGACGAGTTTTTAACCCAACGTTTGAGCTTGCCCTGTAGCGCGGTCGATCCGGTAGCGGCACTTGCGATCGAGTCTTCTCAAGAAATTCCGTTATCGGCTCGACCAGGGTTAGGCGTAGTGTTGGGGTTAGGACTGCGGGAGGCATGGTGAAATGTATAGCTTAGATATTAATTTTCTCAACGATCGACCAGAATATAAACCAGATGGTGCCCGACGAGGCGGACGCAAGGCTCCTGCGTTTGTAAGCGACGATCGTCGCCCTCTATATTGGGGGTTGGCGGCTGGAGTCTTCTTTCCCGTGGCTCTTTTGGCGCTCTGGGGCTTTCTGCAAGTTAGAAACAATGACTTGGCACAACAGCAAGCCGAATTAGACAGTCAACTCGGCAACCTTGAACTTCAGAAGAAAGATCTGGCATCGATTAACGATCAGATTAAGCAGGGCACCGACGAAACTCAGGCATTGGCAACGGTCTTTAACCAAATCAAACCCTGGTCAGCGATGGCGCAGGATATCCGCGATCGCCTGCCGCCCAACGTGCAGATTGCGGGCATTACTCAGGTTGACCCCGCTAAAACCCCAGCAGCCCCAGCGCCAACACCGGGTCAAGCCCCTGCTCCCGTATCGGGTGTGATCTTGATCGAAGGTTTGGCAAACTCGTTTAGCGATGTCAACGACTTTTTGTTGACCTTGCAGCAGTCTAATTTCTTGCAGAGCGCTCAAACCAAGCTCGTCAGTGCAGAACTCACGGACTCTCAGCCATTGCAGAGCTTAGATTTACCTGGCTCTAAGCTAGGTAGTTCAAACGCCACCTATGAGATTCCTAAACTACCACCACGGGTGAAGTTTTCTCTGCAAACCGCGTTAAGCGAAGTGCCCGCCTCTGAGCTAATTAGAGAACTCGATCGTAAAGGAGCCGTTGGACTCGTGACCCGTATTGAAGCCCTCAAAGACAAGGGAGTGATTAAACCATGACGGCAGGTGGAGATTTCATTCCTCAAGACTCGGATTTTGATCCAGGTCCTAGCTATCCAGTGGTGTTTGGTATTACGCTCACGCCTGTCATCTCTGGAGTCTTGCTAGCAATCACCGGACTCGTAGGGGCTGGCTTGCTCTGGAACTATGTCGTCAGCCCAACCTGGGACTCTTATCAGGATCTAAATAAAAAAGTCCAAGAAAAAAGCGAACAGCTTAAGCAGCAGGCATCGATCAAACAGCAGATTCAAGATGCAAAAACAAAACTTGTACAGGTGAAGCAGCAGCGTGAGCAGGTTTTAGCATTGTTTGCTAATGAGAAGACTTTAGACACGTTATTGCTAGACATCAATCAATTGATTGATAAAAATAACGCTGATCGAGTGGGAGCCACCAAAGCAAAGTTAAACAGTTGTCCGTCTTGGGTACGTGATCAATATTCTGATATTGTCACTTATCAAAAATTTGAAGATAAAGTAGGACCTTTGGTTGCAGAGGCGAAGCTGAAAAAGTTTACTCCCGATGTCAAGGGCACTCAGATTGTTTCAGATGGTTCATTAGGTCCTGCTATCAATAACAAGCTCAAGCAGCAAACGATCGACGTGCAGTTTCAAGGCAACTTTAACCAAACCCAATCAATTTTTAGAACGATTGAGCGGCTTCAACCTTTGCTGTTGATCAAAAACCTCAAAATTGAAGTGGGTGACAAAAACCGTGCCTTGATTCCAGGGGGATTATATGAGATTGCACCGGGGGGCATTGTTCGCTTTTTGACCAACTGCCAGCCTGACAGCAAGATTACAACCTCCTTCCAGATGCAGGCGTTGATGCCTCTTACGGAGGCAGACAAGAAGGCATTGCCGCCGCCAACTCCTAGCCCAGGGGCTTCACCAGCGGCTTCACCTTAGTAGCGATAGGCAACTCGCTCGATTTGCGTTTTAACCACATTATTCTAAGTTGACAGAGGAGTGAACCAGTGAAGGAGTTTTATGGAATCAGCGGAGTTACCGCCGCCGCGATCGTGCTGGTGGCGAGTCAGGCAGCCAGTGCCGCCCCGACGCAGGTCACCAATATTCGATTAAATCCGAGCCGATCGGGGGTTGATGTAGTGTTAGAAACGCAGGCGGGTGAACGCGCTCCGCAAGTGTTTAACGTCAATCGGGGCAATACCTGGACGGCGTATATCTTCAACACCCAACTGCGCGGCAATCAGCCTTATCAGCAAAACAATCCGGCTCCTGGCATCGCCTCGATCTCGGTGACTCCGGTAGGGGGGAACGGCATTCAGGTCACAGTAGTGGGGCAGGGAAATACCGCTCCTACAGGACAAATTGCGAGTCGCAACGCTCAAGGCGTGGTTTTAAGCGTCAGTGGTGCTGGGGGAGCCGGAAATGCTCCCGTTGCTCAGGCTCCTGCGTCAGCCGTTGCTCAAGCTCCTGCGTCAGCCTCGCCGCCACCTCCGATCGGCGTGCCGGTTACGCCTCTGGTGCCTAACCCAACGATTACCACGACT
>JBBRMC010000177.1:0-6941 GCA_038231055.1 Leptolyngbyales cyanobacterium | reverse complement strand
TTGGGCTTAAAGGTGCCATCCGGGAAGCCTGTAATCACCTTTTGGGCAGCTAGGGCTTGAATGTAGGACTGTGCCCAATGTCCTTGAATGTCGGCGAAGGTGCCGCTACTCGCAACAAATTCAACTTTTCCGAAGATGCGTTTGGGGTCAATGCTGTTGCCGATCGCGACTAGCGTGTTGCTGCCTGTTGAGTTATTAAGATCGAATTGTTTGTTATTGCGAATCGTGTTGTTGCCAGCGTTTGCATCTGTGCCTAAATCCGGTTGTGCCCCGATTGTGGCGACCACTCCGTCGCGTTTGTTATCGGTGATCGAGTTGTTGCGAAGAGTCGGACGGGCATTGTCATTAATGTAAATGCCGTCCTGGTTTTGGCTGATCTGATTGCCATCGACGATCGGGGTAGAGGTGCCTCCGATCGCCAATCCAAACCCAGTGTCGATAAACACATTGCCCCGAATTTCGCCTTGTGCTGTCTTAGCAACCGAGATTCCGTTGGCTTGATTTTGGGTGAAGATGCTATCGAGAATTTTAGGATTTGCCGCACCCGTCACAAAAACGCCTTCTCGAATATTTTTGATAAACGTGCTGTTGGCGATCGTTGGATTCGTATCTTCTACCCAAATCCCGGTGCCGCGAGAATTAGGATTTGTGACGGCGACTCCGCGAATCTCGCTGTTGTTCGCTGCCAACATGGTCACGTTTTGAGTCGCAAACGTCTTGCTGTTATAGGTGCCGCTGCCCGTGATCTGGACGCTTTGCCCCTTGCTCGGCTCATCTCCTCGCAGTACCACACCCGGCTTCATCAAGATTGGAAACGTCTCGCCATTGTCTTTGCTGTAAGTGCCTGGAGCCAGTTGGACGATCGTGCCCGCTGTCGCTTGCTGAAGCGCAAACGCGATCGTGCGATAAGGAGCCTCGGCTCGTCCGGCATCAGCGCGATCGTTGCCCGATACGGGATTCACATAAATCGTTCCGCTAGCGATCGGCACTTGAGGAGTCTGTACTGGAACTGCACTCGGCTGAGTCGGAATCGATGGGGGAACGCTAGGCGTTGGGGATGGAATGACCCCACTTGGCTGAGTCGGATTCACTGGAAGCACGTCAGGAATGACAATGGGAGCCTGCGTTGGGTTCGCTTGAGGCGTGTCAGGAATGACAATAGGAACCACAACATTGGGTGCAGTCGGAACAGATTGAGCCAACAGACCTGCACCACTACTCATCCACAGCAGAGTTGCTAACCCTGAACAAGCGGCAAAATGCGATTTGAAGCGAGAAATCGAATGGTTTTGAATACCCTGGCGTGACATATCGGTGATGGGTGTAAGAGGTATTGAATTGATCGAGAAGGCTAAACAGGCAGCATTCTGACTCAGATCAGATGTCAGCAATAGACAATAGCATCTAAATCTCACCTAGAACTTAGGCACGTGACAAACTGAAATGGCTCTAGGTTCCCTTGTGTGCGGTTTAACTAGCGGTGGGTTTGGGAGGTGATAAGTCTCGCGCTGTAGCGGTACTCCAATCAGCGCCCTTGATATATGGACAGCCCAAGCGACTGAGCGAAGCGAAGAAGCACTCTCTCAGAACGTTTAACAGAATTCCTAAATCTGTTAAATTGTTGGAATGTTGAGTCTGACTTACAGTTACCGAATTTATCCAGACCTCACCCAAGAAGCCAAAATGCTGTCTTGGATGGAGCAATGTAGAAAGGTCTACAACTATGCTTTGCAAGAGCGCAAAGACTGGATTCGTTCGCGTAACTGTGCGGTCAATGCTTGCAGTCTCAGAGCGGAATCCATCATTCCCGCAGACGCACCGTACCCCGATTACTACAAGCAGCAGAACGCGCTGACAGCCACCAAAAACGAGATTCCTGAACTCAAACAAGTTCAGTCTCAAGTGCTACAAGATGCGCTGCGCCGAGTCGATAAAGCTTTCAAGTTCATGAAAGAGCGGAATTTTGGATTCCCGCGCTTCAAGAAGTTTGGGCAGTATCGCTCGTTCGTGTTTCCGCAATTCAAAGCGAATCCCGTCACCGGGAACCACGTTAAATTGCCGAAGCTTGGGGACATCACCATCAACCTGCACCGTCCAACTCCTGATGGATTTGAGGTCAAGCAAGTGCGCGTGGTGAGAAAAGCGTCGGGCTGGTATGCCCAACTGATTCTGCAATGCGAGGTTCAAGTGCCCGATATCTTGCCGCATGGTGAACCCATCGGTATTGATTTAGGACTGGAAAAGTTCTTGGCGGTTTCGACTGGACAGTTGATCCAAAGACCTCGTTTTTTCGTGGACTTGCAAGGCAAGCTGAAATGGCTGCAACGCAAACTGAGACACAAAAAGAAGGGTTCTGCGAATTACCGGAAAGCCCAAGCCAAGATTCGACGACTGCATGAACACATTCACGACAGGCGAAGAGAGTTTCACTTTCAAACGGCGCACCAACTCTGTAACGACATAGGCATGATTTTTGCTGAAGACCTCAATCTCAAAATGATGAGTCGAGGGATGTTGGCAAAGCATTGCCTGGACGCTGCGTGGGGTAGCTTCCTTGACATTCTCAAATGGGTGAGTTGGAAGCGCGGCGTGTTCTTTGGCAAAGTAGACCCCAACGGCACAAGCCAAACTTGCCCCAACTGCGGAGCGCGTACCGGAAAGAAGGAACTGAGTGAGCGTGTGCATGAATGTGGTGAGTGCGGGTATGTCACTGACCGAGATGTTGCGGCTGCCCAAGTGGTGATGCAGCGTGGACTTGTAACCGTTGGACAGACGGTGTTACTGCCTGTGGAGGAAGGTTGCTTGGGAACCCCGATGAAGCAGGAAAACTCAAGAGCGATCTCGGGAAGCCAGCACCGTGCCCGCTAGGAGCGGTGTCTGGAGGATGTCACGAAGTGTGTCGGTTTTGTGCTGAGTCGCAGCGATCGCGTCGCCTCGCAGAGTTTAATGATAAGCATCCTCGTCTCAACCGTTTTCTTTAAACAGCAGAAGCTTATGACAGATTTTCAGGATTTTCTCATTCATAAATGTGCCCAAGTCGCGATCGGAGAGTTCAAAACGGGCAAGTTTGAAGAGGCGCAGCAACTCTATCAAGAAGCCGTCTCACTCTATGCTGAGGGCTTTTTGGGAGCTTATTTGCTGCGCGAAAAGAACACCGATCGCGGCATCTCGGTGATTTTTTGGAAGAGTGAAGACTTGATGGAAGCAAACAGCAGCGAAGCACATCAAGCCATTCTTAAGAAGATGGCTCCGTTGTTTTCGGCAACGCCGATGGTCAGTGCTTACGAAATTGTGAGTGAGATTCAGCCTAAAGACTGATAAAACGAGCGAACCTAATGAGGTGCGTTAACGTCAGAAAAATCATCCTCAGTTGACCCCCCCATGAAATTACAAGGTTTATCGCTTCGCCTTTTGCTGGCTTTAGGACTCAGTTCAGGTGCTATTTTCGTCAGCCCTGCTGCATTTGCGGCTCAACAAGTGATTCTAAAATATGGGGTTTTACGAGAATCGGTTTCGGTTAGTGATTTGACCACCTTTGCCGAAACTGGAAACGCATCTCCTGCACTGCAAGCTCATTTGAGGCTGTCAGGTCAAAAGCCCGAAGCGGTGCGGCAAACCCTCAATAAAGAAGTCCGAATTAATCCGATCGTGCTCGATCGAGTCCTCAATAGCCCGATCGGAGATGCTCTACTCGATCCGCTCAGTCAAGCCATCCGAACTCCGACGGGTGGTGCCGATCGACAAGCGCTGCGAGGTGCTTTGGCGCTGTCTGCGAGTGGTGATGGCAAATTTTCAGTGTTAGAAATCGTGCAAAAATATCCGACTCAAGAGGTGTTGATCGATGGCGATCGCATTGTCGATGCCTATCGTCGATTGAGCGATCTTGCCGATCGCCTGGGCACGCCTCTCGGCAATATTCTATTCAAAAAATAACCCCCTGAAAAGGGGGCACAACCGAGAGGGACTTTGAGCGATCTGACTCAGTAAGCCAACGTCTCTAGCGTTTCGCGCAGATAAGTGTGGACTAGCGTATCAAGACTTAAATCTGAAAGGTGTTTGTCTACTTCTCGCTCAATCTTCCAGCCCTTAAACCCTGAGCTATCGGCGATCGCGCGCTTCAAACTATCCCAGACTTGCGTATCATGCGCTAAAGGACGGGCATCATTTTGAGAGGGTGAAGACGTGTTGAAGTCAGACATGGCAGACCTTTTGTGAGAGAGCATCGAAATTCTTTAGCCTTGAGCCAGTTTTGCTGACAGAAGAATTTAGTCCTATAAAACCCAACTCTTAGCTGAAGCTATCTACAGGATAACTTAATGAGCCTCGGTGTCTGTACCGTTGACAACATTTCGCTTGAAAGTTTAGCGACTTTGAACTCTTTATGTTACGATGACCGCAAAATTTCGTAGTCACGGGTTTAATCTACATGGCTTGCGGTTCGCACAAGGGTTCTCATAGAAATGGGTGTAGAACCATTCATCTGTCTTTCGCGTCGTTGAGCGGCGGTCTAGTCCTGTGCTCGATCGTCCAGTCTGCCTCTGCTCAGTCTCCTGGATTTCCCTTAACGCCACCACCGCCGACGGTGCCGATTCAACCGTTGCCCTCTCTGCCCGTTGACAGCACCCCTCTGCCTAATGAGCGAGTGTTTCAAGCACCTGTGGCTCCGTTGCCCAACTCTGCTCCGATCGTAACTCCGAGCAACCGTCCGCAATATCGGGTGTTTGTCAACAGCGACAGCCTACTCTTGTTGCGACAAGTCCAGCGCGTTGAGCCGCAGGCGTTCATTCAGCAGTTTGGGGGGCGACGGGTGATTCAGGCTGGGCTGTTTAGCAGCGAGGCAAATGCCCGCCAGCAAGCCGAAGCGTTAGCAGCGCAGGGAATTGTTAGTGAAGTAACCACCACTAATATGGGGTCGCTGCCGTCTGGAAACAGCGCTAGAGGTTACTATGTAGTAGTTCCGGGCGATCGAGCAGACCTACCTGATTTTCGCGATCGAGCGATTCGCTTAGGAGTTCAGCGAACGTCGATTCAACTGCGAGAGCGTCCGTTAGGTCCCCATGTGGCGGTTGGTCCGTTTGCTCAACGTCAGCAGGCTGAGACTTTAGGAAATTATTTAAGAGACAGGGGAAATCTAGACACGCGGATCTATTTCGATCGCTAGAGGGCGTTATCACGAAGGGCGATCTCGTTTGGCTAAGTTGCCGCACTAACATTGCTCGTCAATGGTCTGAACATCATCGACTATCAGGAAATGTGCACCGTTTAAAATATTCTGCGCTTAGATAGTTTAAGTAATCTTTTCCAGCAGGTTTCTTAGAATGAAGTTTAAGTACGGTTCAGCCTTGGTGACAGCTCTGGTCGTGTCGTTTGCCACGATGCTACCAGCGTTTGCAGAGATAGGGACAATTCAGGGAACTCAGGGCAGTCGTGTGAATGTACGGCAGTCGCCTTCAACGAGCGCGTCTATTCGACACTATGGGTTGGGTGGAGATCGGGTTAATATTCTCAACCAGACCAATGCACCCGATGGCTATCGCTGGTACTTTATTGAGTTTACTAACTCTGGCGCACGTGGTTGGATTCGCGGCGACTTATTGAGTGTTGGTGGAGCCTCTAGTGGAAGCTCTAGCCAACGCGTCTCGTTTGCGCCCGGAACCTCTGCCGCGACAGTCAGTGGGAAAGTGCAGGGCGCGCAGTCTCGCGACTATATTCTGGGAGTCGGAGCAGGTCAAACGCTGACCACTAGCACCATTAGCAACACCTCCTATTTGCAGGTGCAAGTGTTTAGCCCAAACGGCAGCAACCTCTATTCGGGCAGCCGCAATTGGTCAAGTGTGGTGAATCGAAGTGGAGACTACCGAGTGCGTGTGCGGCTAGTGCCTGAAGAGCAGCAGTCAGGCAGGACGGGAGAGTATAGCCTCACCATCAGCATTCGCTAAATTTAGAAACTGGTCGCGCTCATTCACTAAAGACAAATTCTTGGTTTGAGCGCGATCGCTAGAATCCTGGTTAAAGTCCTGAATGGTGTCATTGCTCTCGCTGCTCGCCAGAACCATTGCATTTGCCCTATTGGTGATTAGGCAAGCTGTGAGCATCGGGTTCGTGCCTAACTTCCCTCTAGATGAATTGCCCTAACACCCAACCCAATCCCAAACCGAGCCAAGAGGTGATGGTGAGCAGACTGCACGATTGAATATTGTTAAATTCGGCTGTGAGAAGATCGATTCGGGCTAATGCTTCGGCAGACAGAATCAGGATAATGGGAATAAATAGCTTGAACCAGTTAAGGACGATCGAGGCAAATGCGGCTCCGGCAAGGATTGCACAAAATGCAACGGTGTCGGATGTAAACCATCGCAAAATAAGATGTCTAAAACCAGACAAGGGATTGATAAACATTAGCGCTAACGCAAATGCCCACCCGATCGCGAACACAAACGCGATCCATGAATCACTGGTCGATGCCAAGAGCTTGCCAAATGTGACGTGTGCCGCAAGCAGAAGCGCAAGGGAAAGCCAGGGGAATTTTTTAGGGACGACCATACAGAACGATTACTAGACGACTCGATTTTGACGAATGCACTCAGCGTACCAGTGGTAACTGGCTTTGGGAATCCGATTTTGGGTCGGGTAATCGATGTAGGTGATGCCAAACCGTCGATCGTAGCCCCACGACCACTCAAAATTATCCATAAAGCTCCAAACAAAATAGCCTCGAAGGGGGTAGCCCTCGGCAACAGCACGATGAACCGTTTTGAGATATTGACGTAAATAGAAGATGCGATCGCTGTCGATGACTTCGCCCGATCGAGTCAGTTCATCTTGCGCCGCGCATCCGCTTTCAGTGATAAAAACGGGCAGATCAGGACGATTTAGGGTTTCGCTAACGTGACGAATGCCCCAATAGAGGCTTTCTGGCACAATCTGCAACCACGGCATAT
>JBBRMC010000176.1:0-6956 GCA_038231055.1 Leptolyngbyales cyanobacterium | reverse complement strand
TCTTCTTCATCCGTGATCCGCCTCTCCCAATAAAGAAGAGTAAATGCCTTTGCTGCGGCTGGATCAATCGTCTCAAGCGCATCTCGGATGTCGATCGCTGATTCAGCAGAAGGATCTCGATTTTCGTTCACCCATCGGCTAATGTTTCCAGAAGCAATCCCCATCGTGGATGCTAGTTGAATTTGACTGATTCTGTAGGTCGCTAACACCTGCTTAAGCGCTTTGCCTGCTGTTCCCATTCACAAGATTCTGTTAGAAGCTCATCCTTGAATAATCTAAATTCCAAACGGAATAAATAGTTTCCAAATGGAATTATCTGTGTATAATGGGTACTACCAATCTTGAAATACCCTTTGGTTGAAACCAGTGCTGCGTAGCGTCCAACTCATCAGCACTGGTAGTAGCCCCCATTTGCAATAGAGACAGATCTAATTATGACTTACAGTGACCGTTTGAAGCACTGGGCGATCGTGCGTCTTTTACCCAAAATGCAGCGAGTCGTGATCGAGCGCTTTCACCGACGAGCCGATGCAGACGGACATCTTTACTTTTTACGGCAGCGCATTCCTGATGGGATATTCATTGTTGTCTTTGATATCGAGATCACAAGCAGCACTACTCAAGAAGATGTGCAACAGATTGACTAACCTCGATCAGACACTCACCCACTCATCAGCATCTAAAAGACTACGCTAAATAAGCGAGTTGCTATTGAGGAAGTCTACGTCTTGATATTTTCAATCATTCATCTTTTGATCCATCCCGCCGCCCTCAGCCTATGGGATAAAACTAGCGGCACCTGGATCAACGTCGCTACTATTCTCGGAGGCACCCTCATCGGACTCATCCTGACCGGAAGCCTACCCACTCGAATGCAGCGCATTATCACCCAAGGACTCGGCTTGCTGACGCTGTTTTTAGGAGTCACCCTGGCAGGCAGCTTATTAAAAGTGAAAGCAGGTGCGATCGACGGGGTAGTCATTGGGCTACTGGCGATCGTCCTCGGTGGTCTGCTCGGCGAATGGGGTCGCATCGAAACCCAACTCCAAGCGATCGGCAACTGGCTGCGCGACCTCTTTAAAGGTGGCGGCAACTTTACCGAAGGATTTGTTGCCGCAAGTCTATTGTTTTGCATTGGTCCGCTAGCCATTTTGGGCAGTCTCAACAACGGCATATCGGGTGACCATGCCCTGCTGTTCATCAAATCGACCATGGATGGGTTAGCCTCGATCGCCCTCAGCAGCAGTTATGGCATCGGGGTCGGATTCTCTAGCATTGCCATCTTGCTCTATCAGGGTGGTTTATCGCTCTGCGCTGGCTTCTTGGCGCGAGTATTGCCCGATCCAGTCAATGCACCTCAAGTGTTATTAACCTCCGGGGTCGGCGGCTTAATGATTATGGGATTGGGATTGAACTTGCTAGAAATCACACAGTTAAGCATCGCGGCATTTCTGCCAGCATTGCTGCTTGCCCCCATGTTTTGCATGATCGCTCAACGCTTGGGTTAGCAGTCCTATCAATCTTAGGAATACAAACTAACTAACATTGACCATCCTTGACGAAAAGGGAAGAGGTGACCGACTGGCGATCGTAAAAGTGGTGACATTGATAAAGCTGAAATGACTCTTAGAGCCACTAAAACGATCGCTTCAGGCAACTCTAGAAACGATTTTTTTAAGAATTGATTCCAAATTCTAAAAGGTCTCTATAATTGACGACGATGGTCATAGGAGTGACAGCAGCGTCAACGACTCGCGAATTGAAAAATCAATCAGCAGTCTCCACGAGTCACACATCTTTTGTCAAAACTCATTGGGTTAAAACCTTTTGTTAGGCGATACCTAGAGAAATCAGTTCACACCACTCAATTATTGAGGATAATAAAATGGCAACAACCAAACGAAGATCACCCACATCAACGCTAGTGTCAAAAGGTGCAATCAGCAGTGCATCGTCAATTTTAGACGGGTTACCTGAAAAGCCTAAAGAAATTTGGTCACTACGAGAAGCGATCGATTTGCTGAAAGAACCGATTTCGGCAGCGCTCGATCGAGGTTATAGCTACGCAGAAGTTTCAAAAATGCTAACGGAAAAGGGAGTGGAAATCAGTCCGTCAACGCTGAAATATTACCTCTCATCTGCGCGTAGAGAAAAAGACGGTAGCAAGCCCAAGACGAGAAGACGACGCAAAACACAAGGCATTACGCTAAACCCAGAAACGGTGACATTAGCCAATGGCACCTCAAACGGGTCAGCCACAAAGCCCACTGAAGAAGAAGCTCCTGCCAAAGACACTCGCGCTACCACAGCCGCTAAAGCTAAACCCGCCGCTAAGACTCCGGCAAAATCTGCTCCGGCTGCTAAGGCAAAACCTGCGGCAACCAAAGCTAAATCCACCGCGACAAAAGCGGCTCCTAAAACCCCTTCTGCCAGAGGTCGCAAAAAAGCGGCTGAATAAAGCGGCTCGATCGCACGAGATAGGGGCGAGGCAGTGAGTGGGGAGTCCCTTGATCGGTTTGACGATCTCCACTACCCATTCAGCGATACTCTAAATAACAGATGACTAAACCCTGCGATCGCTCTAAGGGTTATTTTGCTGTCTATTAAATCCGTTCAATTCTTCATTAGGCAATCACGATGCAAGAGCTTGTCACCTCCTCGATGCCAGACAGCCTCGACGCTTTCTGGATGCCCTTCACGGCTAACCGTCAGTTTAAATCGCAGCCTCGGTTAATGGCATCTGCGAAAGGAATGTATTACACCACCGTGGACGATCGCCAGGTGCTTGATGGCACCGCAGGGTTATGGTGTGTCAACGCCGGACATTGCCGTGAAGAAATTATTGCCGCGATTCAAACTCAAGCAGCAACCCTCGACTTTGCCCCCACATTTCAGATGGGTCATCCGGCTCCCTTTGCGTTAGCCGATCTCCTTGCCAAAATGCTGCCCGGAGACTTAAACCACGTCTTCTTTACAAATTCTGGATCTGAAGCCGTCGATTCTGCCCTTAAAATTGCGCTGGCATATCATCGAGTTCGAGGCGACAGCAGCCGGACACGACTCATCGGGCGAGAGCGAGGCTATCATGGCGTAGGCTTTGGTGGCATCTCAGTGGGTGGCATTGCCCCTAACCGAAAGTTCTTTGGCAGTTTGCTTCCGGGGGTTGATCATCTCCCGCACACGCACAGCTTAGAGCACAATGCCTTCACTCGCGGTCAACCTGAGTGGGGCGCACATCTAGCCGACGAGTTAGAGCGGCTGGTAACGCTTCACGATGCCTCAACCATTGCCGCCGTCATTGTCGAACCCGTGGCTGGCTCAACTGGAGTCTTAGTTCCGCCTAAGGGATATCTAGAACGATTAAGAGCTATCTGCGATCGCCACGGCATTCTGCTAATTTTCGACGAAGTGATTACCGGATTTGGACGACTCGGCACCGGGTTTGCCACTGACTATTTCGGAGTCATCCCAGATTTAGTCTGTGTTGCTAAGGGAATTACCAATGCGGCAGTGCCGATGGGAGCTGTGTTTGCGCGAGACGGCATTTATGATGCGTTTATGCACGGAGCAGAGAACGCGATCGAGCTTTTTCATGGCTACACCTATTCAGGGCATCCTCTGGCGTGTGCCGCATCTCAAGCCACATTAGACATCTACGAAAAAGAGGGCTTGTTTGATCACGCAAACCAACTGTCTAGCTACTGGGAAGAAGCCGTTCACTCGCTCAAAGGGTTGCCCCACATCATCGATATCCGCAATCTGGGATTAGTTGCCGGAATCGAATTAGAATCAATCCCCGATAAAGTTGGGAGTCGTGCTTACGATTGCCTCGTGCGTTGCTTTGAAAGCGGATTATTAATTCGGACGGCGGGCGATATTATTGCACTATCTCCACCTTTGATCATTCAAAAGCAACATATTGATCAGATGATAGAAATGCTAGGAGCAGTGCTAAAAGACATTCATTAATCCCAACTAACGACACGCTCTGTAAAATGGACTAACTCTATAGGTTAGTGCGAGATAGGTATCCACATTCAGGATGCTAGAGCGCTAAAATAGTATTAGAGTACACAAAACGATTTCGTTAGACCTCGTGCATGAATCCGGGAAGTTCCTAAACTCCCCAATTTTGCGGAGCTTTGAACTCTGGTTTCCTAAAATTGGAGTAGGGGCGGCTTCTCAAGGAGACCATCGCCGAGGTCTGATTAGTGCAAGAAGTCTATTCAAGCTCGATCGGTCACGGGTGTCCCCAACCTCGATCGAGACGGATCTTCAAGGGCATCGATCCACGAAAAAGGGCGATCCCCGCCGATCAAGCGATGATCTTTCTGTTATTTTGTTTAACTTCTTCAAGGTTATTCAAGATCATCGCGTAGTGTATTGTTGGTTACTCTGAGCCATCGCCAGTTGTAGCGTGCCCAATGCGGATAAAATTAGCCGATTTGTAGGAGAAAGCAAACAGCCTATGTCTGGTAGAAACCATCGCACAGGAATGACCCTGGAAAACCTCAAGCAAGCCCTGAGAGATAATCTCTATTACATTCAGGGCAGAGATGAGCAGTTTGCCACGCTAAACGATTACTACATGGCGTTGGCTTACAGTGTGCGAGATCGCCTGACCGATCGCCGCATTAAAACCGCACAGACTTATTTTAAGAAAGACACTAAAATTGTCTATTATCTTTCTGCCGAGTTTCTGGTCGGGCGGCTTTCAGCCAATAACCTGATCAACCTGGGCATCTATGACGAGATGAAAGAAGCCACCCAAGAAATGGGGCTAAACCTAGACGACTTGCTAGAGCGGGAAGAAGAACCCGGCTTAGGCAATGGTGGACTTGGACGACTCGCCGCCTGTTTTCTAGACTCGCTGGCGACCCTGGAAATCCCCGCGATGGGATATGGAATTCGCTACGAATTTGGCATTTTTGACCAACTAATTGTCGATGGCTGGCAGCGCGAACGCCCCGATAATTGGTTGCGCTATGGCAACCCCTGGGAAATTGCCCGCAACGATCACACCGTCGAGGTCAAGCTGGGTGGTCACACCGAGGCAGTCACTGACCCTCAAGGCGGCTATCGCGTCCGGTGGGTTCCGCAAGCAACTGTCTATGGCGTGCCCTACGATACGCCTGTGCCGGGATATCGCAACAACACCGTCAACACCCTGCGCCTCTGGAGTGCTAAAGCCAGTGAAGACTTTAACTTCCAAGTATTTGATGCAGGCGAATATACGCAAGCGGTTTCCGAAAAAACCTTCTCAGAAAACATCTCAAAAGTTCTTTACCCCAACGACAACACGCCTCAAGGCAAAGAACTGCGGCTTCAGCAGCAATATTTCTTCGTGTCCTGTTCGCTGCAAGACATCATCCGATCGTATCTCCGCAACCACGATACTTTCGATGCCTTCCCTGAGAAAGTCGCGATTCAGCTAAACGACACTCACCCCTCGATCGGGGTTGCCGAACTGATGCGTCTGCTAATCGACGAACACGCTCTCACGTGGGATAAAGCGTGGGACATTACGCAGAACACCTTTGCTTACACCAATCACACGCTGCTGATCGAGGCGCTAGAGCGCTGGTCAATCGGCTTGTTTGGACGGCTATTGCCCCGACACTTAGAGATCATTTACGAAATCAACTCCCGCTTTTTAAATGAAATTCGGCAGAAGTTTCCGGGCGATCGGGCACGACTTGAGCGGATGTCTCTGATTCAAGAAGGCAACGACAAGCACATTCGCATGGCGCATCTGGCGTTTGTGGGCAGTCACACTACAAACGGCGTTGCAGCCCTGCACACTGAGTTGCTCAAGCATGATGTCATGCGCGACTTCTATGAGATGTATCCAGAGAAGTTTCAAAACAAGACAAACGGGGTAACCCCGCGACGCTGGCTGCTGATGAGCAATCCCAAACTCTCGGCGTTGATCACGAGCAAGATTGGCGATCAATGGGTCAAAGACTTGTCAAAACTGAGACAGCTAGAAGCGTTTGTGGATGATGTCGAGTTTCAAAAAGAGTGGCGTGAGATCAAGCAAGCCAACAAGCGCACCCTTGCAGATTATATCCAGAGCAACAACGATCTTGAAATCGATCCCGATTCGCTGTTTGATGTTCAGGTCAAACGCATCCATGAATATAAGCGGCAATTGCTGAATGCTCTGCACGTCATCGCCCTTTACAACCGGATCAAACAGCACGGTGCTAACCCCACTGACGTTCCTAGAACCTTTATCTTTGGTGGCAAAGCGGCTCCGGGCTACTTCATGGCTAAGCTGGTGATCAAGCTAATCAACTCGATCGCCGAAGTCGTCAACCACGATCTCGATGTGAACGGGTTGATGAAGGTCGCGTTTTTGGGCAACTTCTCGGTCTCGCTGGGTCAGATTACCTACCCGGCTGCTGATCTATCTGAGCAGATTTCAACCGCCGGGAAAGAAGCCTCTGGCACCGGAAACATGAAATTTGCGTTGAGCGGAGCCCTGACGATCGGTACCCTAGATGGGGCTAACGTCGAGATTCGCGAAGAAGTGGGCGAAGAAAACTTCTTCTTGTTTGGGTTAGATGCTCAAGAAGTGATGGCGATGAAGGCTCAGGGATACAATCCTCTCGCCTACTATCGCAATAATCCCGAACTTAAAACCGTGATTGATCAGATTTCGTCGGGCTTCTTCTCACCCAAAGAGCCGGGGCTGTTTAAGTCGATCGTAGACTCACTTTTATATAAAGATGAGTATATGCTGCTGGCAGACTACCAGTTTTATGTCGATTGCCAAGAGAAGGTGAGTCTGGCATATCAAGACCAAACCCACTGGACGCGGATGTCGATTCTAAATGTGGCACGGATGGGCAAGTTTTCGTCAGATTACACGATCAGTGAGTATTGCAAGAGCATCTGGCACGTCGAGCCTGTGCCCGTCTCTCTTGAGGAGTGTGAGTTGCCCACTGTGTCGC
>JBBRMC010000175.1:0-6965 GCA_038231055.1 Leptolyngbyales cyanobacterium | reverse complement strand
CGTGTACTGCACGAAGCCATTCTTCATTGGTGAGTTTGTAGAAAGAGGTCATGATGCTTCTCCTTCAAACGTCACGGGTACGCTTAACTCGGTGTGGCTCATCCTCTCCAACAATCCCAACGCTACGCACTTGGCTCTCGCATCGTAGAAAGTCCCGCGACTCAATCCCCATTCGTCACAAAAAGCATTGCGATTGTCGATCGCAAATGACCGTCCATCTTTACAGCTCACCTTCATGATGTAGTAGAGATAGCCTGTCGCTGTGATTAAGCCTCGTTTGTAATCTTCTTTAAGAGCTGAAGCTGTGAGCCGATAAAAAGAGGTCGTTTGTTTCTTGACAGATTCTGCTGAAGTGTGGGCATCGACACTTCCCTGATCAGCCGTTGACAGGTTATCTTGAGGTTTCATTAGTACAAAAAATTGATCAGTTGCCCCTACTTGCTTGCTACAGGTGGGGTATTTTTTTGAGTGGACGATTCAGATTTCAGGAGTTTAATTTTGGCGATGAGACAGTCCTCACAGGCGCTCTCACACCCACGAGGACATTCATCAAGGCATTCTTGACAAGCACGATCGAAGCGCTTTGTAGTGGCTTGCAGCAGGTCATGCAGACTCACGGGACTTCTCCACAGAGTTGAGATAAGCGAGTGCCAGTTCTTCAAGGACATCGGACATGGAGCGCCTTTCTTCGATCGCCTGAATTTTTAGCCGCTTTTGCAGACTGGGAGCCATACGGAGAGTGAGATTTTCACGGGTCGCCTTTTGCATAATTGATTATCCATTCAAATTGATTGATTGATCGTTCAATTAATTGTAATCGAATAATCGTTTAATTGATTGCGCGATAGCCCAGACCGTTAGATCTTCGTCATAAGGTGAATGGTCAATCGGTCAAACTGTGAATGAAGCGGTATTACAACGACTCGCGCAATCGGTCTTAGAAGCGCGTGGTGAACGATCTCAGCGTGAGTTTGCTCAATTAATTGGTGTGGCTCAATCGACCGTGCAGAGTTGGGAGAATGCCAAAAATACGCCAAGCCTTGAGAACTTAGAAAAGATTGCCAGTATCAGAGGTCAACTGCCCGAAGAATTTGTAGCGTTTCTGTACGGGCGATCGATTGGTCAAAGCTTGCCACTGGAAGAGCAGATTAGCCGGATGTCATGCAAGCAGGTTTCTACTTTGATGAATGCGATCGCGGCACGGTTGGCGACTGAATAGACATGAAAAACCCCTAACAAACAGTGCTAGGGGGTGGGTGTGTAAGGAAAGTTTGGATCTTATTTCTCTGGTAAGTCGTTCACAGTTTGTCTCCTTCAGTTTGCTCATCAGATGGGAAAGAAAAAGTTACGGTGTCAAGTCTGCGCTTCTCAAGTAATCCAAGAGATGCAAGTCTTGATAATGCTCTGTGCATCGTTGATCGACTGACACGGCATTCCTTCTGAAGTGTTTCGCTGTTAATGCTGCATTCTTCTCCAGTCGAATTGATCGCCATCACATAGATCCAAATTCTCCACTCAGCAGCCGTGAAGTTTGCCTTGAAGAGAACCTGAACAAACTCCTTAGAGAAAGGGAAGTTAGCCTTCTTCAGAGACTTGTTCATAGTTCCTCCACTTCTTCAACGGTACAAACCATTTGAAAACGGCATCCCACACTTGCCGCTAACATAATCAGCGTGTCAGCAGTGCATGATCCATTTTCAAAGACCCTTTCTAACTGCGATCGACGACTTCCAGCAGTAGCCTTCTCATCTCCTTGAGACTTAGCCAAACTGACATAACTATTTGTTAGTCCAGCCATCCACTTCTCGCCAAACTTATCGACTGCCCTAGCTTTAATGCGCTCCAAGATTGCCTTACAGCTTGTGATTTCCAAACACTTAACCAAATTCAACAGCATCTCATTTTAGCCAAAAGAGCATAAATTAAAATTAGTCGTTCGCTGTCATCGCTGCAAACATTCCAATCAATTCATCGACTTGTTTAGACGATAATTGTGTCGGGTCAGAAGCTCCAAAATGACTTAACAGAACCTTGACCGATTCAACATCTAAGTTGATTGCGGTTCTAGCGGCTCTGACCCGATCGCGTTTTGAGTTTCCTGACTCTGGCATTTCTCCCCCATCGGTGAGCCAAATTAACAACATCTCAGCTAGTTCTCGACCGGGGTTAAGGTGCGTTGTGTTGCTGAGTTCTGGGCAACGAGACTTAGAGATTTTCAACAGGTGATCAGAGTTCAATTCACCCGCGAGATCAAACTCATACTCGATCCCGGCTGCCTGCATTGGGGCGGTTCCTACTTTGGTAGGCGATAAGGTTTCCTTGCCGCTTTTGTTCGTCGTCGTGGTCATGATCCATTCGGTTTTAGATCGCATGGTGCCGATCACATGAGCGCTGCTGCCTAACATCGCATCGACTAGGGCACGTTCCAGAGGTTTGATTTTTGCCCAATTGTTAAAGTTTCCTCCTGCCATGTCCAACTCTGCAAACCAAGCATGAGACAACGAATCAATGATGATCACTTCATAACCTGCTGCATCGGCTGCTTTGATCGCCTCTACATAACGTCCTGGGTGAAACTCTCTCAATTCACAGACATCGAAATTGAATCGATCGGCGTACTTGCTGGCTGATCCTCGTTCAGAATCAATCAGTGCGACTGACTCGCCTAGATGAGACGCGATCGCTAGTGCTGAGAAAGTCTTGCCTGACCCGCTAGCACCAGACAAAGCGAGACGCAAGCGTGATTGAGTTTTAGTTGCTTTTTGAAACATGATGATTCTCACTGTAAATGTTTTCAGTTGAGCAGTTTTAGACATACTCAGGTCATCAAGCGTTATGGGTTAAGCGTCAAACTGAAAAGCATTTAACCAAGTCGAACCGAATTTGTTTCTGATCTGCTGCAACTCTGACTTGTAGGGCTTGAGTGTTGTGGGGTATTCGCTTTTCATCCAGCAATCTTTTAGCTTCGCTTTCCAGCTTTGCCCGAAGAAATCGCTGGCTTTTTTCAGTGCTGTATATTGATGGTCATTAAGTTCAAACATGACTAACCTTTAAGAATGTGAATGAACCGGGGCACTAAGTCCGGCTGGGTGCTGTGGGGTTTGCTAGAAGGGAGTTCCCGATACAAACTTTGGACAAACTTTATCGCTCATGTCGCGATCTTCCTTTGTGTCGGCTCCACCGTCGTAACTGGGAACGGTGCGAAGTTGGCACCAGCCGCTACCGTCGTCACCGACTAAATCGCGAAACTTAAAATGCTTGCACATTCCACACTGGGGGCTGGGTTCTGGAATGCCTAGAGAATCAAGCCAGTTTGCTAGATCGGCTTCTGCCTGGGCGCGTTCTTGCTGCTCTTGTAGGCTGTGAGTAACGGTGTAATCTGACATAATGAAACCTCATCCTGTTTGCTTGGGTGAATGCCTCTGCTTCTCTTGACCGGGTTAGCAGGGGCTTTTAAGTTGAAATGTTTGAGCGGTTTTGTCAGCCTGCCGCTAAAGGCGATCGTGTCAGTTGCGTGTGATTAAACGAGGGTTAGCTGTGTCGTTTTGTAGGCTCTATCGCTGTTCTTATAGATGCCTTTCTCGTTGTCTAGAAACTCGATAACCTCTCTAAGCGTTTTGCATTGAGCAAGTGTTAGACCTTGGGTGCCTAGCAAGATGTATCTGTATTCGCTTGGCTCCCCAATCCATGCTTCGTAGTGTTCGAGATAGCAACCGTGATTGAGTAGTTCTTGCCGTATGCTTTCGTAGTTCATTTGCTGCTTATTTGCCGATAAATAAAGTGAACCGATAACCGAGAATGTCTAGAGTCGCGTAATGGAAATCATCAAAACTCTCGGACGTGAAATGAAAGTGATGAGGCAGTTTATAAACTCGTTGCGCTAGTAGCTTCATGTCGTCACTCGGTAAGGTTTGCGGGTGAGCAGTTTTAACCATGCTCAGGGTGTGCGATTAGGATTTAACTAGATTCTCAATGGCTCTGAGTTTTGCGCCTTCTAGAGTGGCTGCCAGTGCCTCGCAATCTTTGAACCTGCCTGCCTTGACTGCCTGATCTAACAGCGTTTGCAGAATGGCGATGTCTGACCATGTGAGCGTGACTGATGCTTGTAGATTTGTCATTTGTTTTAAGGTAGTTAGGGTTTGCAGTGAGTGGGATTAGTTAGCCTTTGAGTAGCGTGGATCTCTCAAGTAGCCGTTGGGCTTATAAGCCTCGATGTATCTAGCCAATGAATCAAAACCCAACTTGTGCAGAACTGCGTAGCCGTGTTTGCAACAGCCACGACCGATAAACTGAATCTGGTTTTTGTAGTCGTCACAAGTGCAGTTAAGTTGGGTAGGCGTGGCATCAACCACATAAGCGGAACCCTTGGACTCATTGCGAACGGTGAACCGGGTCGCCTTGTCTAGCCATTGAGTAGCTACCAGCCCCAACCCTTGAGCCTTGCGCCATGCAGCAAAGTGAAACCGGAACAGCACTTTAGAAATGAATGTAGGGCGGCAACCCTCGACATGAACCCAAATCACAAAAGCAAACTGCTGAATGCGAACTGACACACTCTGAGCAACGCCAAGAAGACGACGAACAGCAGAAGCAGAATAAAGAATGTTTAATGAAGTAACCATGAAGCCCGCTCTCAAACTCAACTATGTATCAATTATAGCCTTTTAACTACTATAAAAGTAGTTTTTTAACTATAACTCAATGAAGTTTAGGTGAAGATTTTGAGACAAAAAAAGGGCGGTGGGTCACACCGCCTAAGCTCATAGCCTGGGACTAGACCGCTAGACTAAAAGGGTAGTGAGTTGGATGGGTGAGACGAGCCGCCACGACCCGCAGGGAACTTAGACAACACTGAACTGATAGACGCTGACACCCGCACACAGACCGCCACACCCGCGCTATGAGAGCGCCACGCGGGGAAGCCAGACACACCCAACACGGTCGCCTCTGTCTGGCACCATTGGGCGAAACCAAGCGGAGCGACCCCAACGAACCCGATCACAAACACCCCATCACGGCGGCACTCGACCCAGGCTGGACAAAATGGAAACAAGATCGACAACTGCATAACCCACCAAACTCTATATCACAATTATAGCTTTTTAACCATAAAAACACCACCCTAAACTGTCACAAGCAACTGTCACAAAACCTTTCTCCTCCTCTCTTCTCTTCTCTCTCTTCTCCTCCCCTGAACTATGTGAGAGAGCGCCCCAAGTGGCGACGTAGCCTGTAGGCTTTGCGGAAGGCTAAACTAGCCCAAAGGCGCGAAAGAACGGCAATCGTAGACAGAGCGACAGCACCAAACAAACCAGTGCGAAGCAACCTTATAAATTCTCTAGATTGATTGGTTGATTGGTTGATTGCAATATCTCAGATCGTCTGTCCGTTGATAGGCTGTTCCAAAAGCTTTCAGGGGTGGGGTAGTCAGAAAGTCCCCACATCTCGGTGAACCGTGGATCGGTGGCTACCTCATTAGGCAAGGGGGCTGGGGTCGGTATATACTTCTGCCGTGCTTTTTCTTCAATAAGGTGTTGACGCATCAAGGAAGACTTGTCGAGACTTTCTTTGAACTCTCTTCTAAATATAGACATGGGTTCCTCCTGATTATTCTTGGCACTAGCAGAGCGGTGCATTGATTCACAAGTAAGCCTTACTCCATGCAGCACTAGCAAAGCGGTGCGCTCTGTCTGTTCACGAATCTGATGTGCAGCTATCGCCATTGAGTAATCTGTTTGCATCAACCGCTCCGGCGTTAAGGAAGTCTAGACCGTAGCGCTAACCTTCCCGCTTTCTCACTGAATTAGAAAAGCGATCGCTAGCAGAACCCACGATCGCCTAGTGACAAATTTTTGAATCGACTCCACTTATACTCGAAAAAAAGACCCCTGACGGTGAGAGGTCTTAAGTTGAGTTTGGCTTGTCCGTCAATGATTCATTCTATTAGAGTTGTTCGACTTGAGACTTGAAAGCATTACGACTGTTGACGATTACCGCTACGAGATCGCCACCGTTGAGGCAAGAGTTCTCAGGTGAGCAGAGGAATCCGTTATCATTTTCTGTCCACCCAAAGACAGCCAAGAAGGATGCGAGATAGGTTTGTAGAGGTGTGAATGTGCATTTGATCGCATATCCCTTTTGCCCCTCTTTGTAGATTGCTTCCACTAGAACCACATCGCAGTAGGTGAATCCCAAATTAAAAAGGGCATTCAACCGATCGGGATGCCAAGGGGAATCAGTCATGATCTGACAAATATCCTGGTTCGCCCAGATCGAAATCATGGTGCTTTCTCGTTTGGTCTTTGTCTGCGGTGTGGTCATAGTCAAGCTTCCTTACTCAAACGTTTTACGGTGGGCGGCTCGGCGTTCGGCTGCTGTCATTGGAGGCTCGTAATCGGGGTGCTTGGGGTGATGGACACTCCGCTCTTTCCCGTTCTCCTGGTAGTTATCAGGATTATAGGTGCCTCGATCGCGTTCTGCAATCTGCTGGAGCGTCTGATCACGGGCTTCATCTAACTGATCGGTGGCTGCGTCTAGCATTTTATGTGACCAGTCAAGCCGCTCTTGTTTAGAAATCGGAGAGTGTTCGTCTGCAAAACCTGCCTCTTCTGCCGAACCTTTTGCGCCTTCAATACCTGCTTGAGTTTGGGGGATGAAGAAATCCCAGAATGATTTTGACATAATGAAAATGCCTCGGTGAATTGTTGTTTGTTGGGGTGAGCCGGGGCGTTAGTTGGTAGCTGTGCCCCGGTCTGATTGATTAGTCTTTCGATTTGACTTCGATTACAAAGCCTCCGTGTTCGGTTTCACTAGCGTCTTGAACGTTGACCAAGAAAATGGGATACAAGCCCCGCACTTTTAGGGCGGCTTTCCTGCTAAAGTTGAGTCGGTTGAAATACCCACCTCAGTTTGCAGCGATATACACACCATCGGGTGTTGAAACCGAGACTGAACCAGTAAGAGGG
>JBBRMC010000174.1:0-7013 GCA_038231055.1 Leptolyngbyales cyanobacterium | reverse complement strand
GGTGGGGATCACAAGATTTTAAACTGGTCAGATTTTGATGAACAATAGAGATACATGGAATTGAGGTCAAACGATGGGACAGTGTGAACGGTTGGTTTTGATGGCAGAAGATGAGCTAACGCAATACAGCACAGATGCCCGTAAGATCGAAAAACTGCGGCAAAAGATCGGTTTATCGGTCAACGCCAAAGAACAGCAGGACGTTAAAGAAACCCTACTAGCGGAGATGCCGACCGATCCCATTCGCAAACTGGTCGAAACGCAGCGTCAGACTGTGGCACTTCCCTTTTGGGGCATCGCTGGGTTAGGGCTATTATTTGGCATTTCGTCCTTTCAGCCACTGGATTTCATTGCCACGATCGTCGGAGGCGCGATCGCGTTCAACATTCAAAAATTGGGCTGGCAGCTTCAGGCAAAACGGCTGATTATCCGCACCCTAGAAGATATTGAAGAACGGAGAAAAAATCCGGCGGCATAAGTGAAATAGACTAGATGGAGCATTTTCTCTAAACAAGTTCACTCATCTCTCAGGTTGCAAATGGCTGTCACTTCTACGGTTAGAGTCCCGGCGACGACTGCGAATATCGGGTCTGGTTTTGATTGCTTGGGTGCTGCACTCACGCTTTATAACCAGTTTCGATTTTCTGTGTCTGATGGTGAATCGGTGCAAATCACTGCTATGGGAGCCGAAGCCAATCGGGTCTCCACAGATGCCAGCAACTTGGTCTATCAATCCTTTGTCAAACTCTATGACCATCTGGGCAAGACTCCTCCTCCCCTGAAGATCGATATCACGATGGACGTGCCCTTAGCGAGAGGCTTAGGAAGCTCGGCAACGGCGATCGTTGGGGGTTTAGTCGGTGCCAACGCACTGGCGGGATCGCCCCTCAGCCCAGACGAAATCATGCAGCTAGCGATCGCGATCGAAGGACATCCCGACAATGTGGTTCCGGCGCTAATCGGCGGGTGTCGGCTGGCTGCATCGGGCATCGATCGCGACTGGGAAATCTGTGATATTCCATGGGATCAATCGGTTGTCCCGATCGTGGCGATCCCCAATTTTGAGCTTTCTACAGCAGAAGCTCGGCGAGTTTTGCCTAGTGAATATAGTCGCGCCGACGCAATTTTTAATGCCTCTCACTTGGGCTTGCTGCTGCGTGGATTAGAGACAGGACAAACCAACTGGCTCAAAGCCGCCCTGCAAGACCGGATTCATCAACCCTATCGTCAGACTTTAATTCAAGGATATGACGAAGTTCGATCAGCAGCTCTAACCTCGGGCGCGCACGGAATGGTAATTAGCGGAGCAGGTCCAACTCTTTTAGCACTAGCAAATCCAGCCAAGGCAGAAGCGGTCAAATCAGCAATGCACATTGCCTGGTCGGGTCAAGGAATCGATGTGCAAGTCGAATTGTTGCAGATTGACACACGAGGCGCGATCGTAGAGTAGTCTTCTGGAAACCCGCAAACTGATCGGTTCCAAGTTTTGGGATTGACAGGCTGTAGAGATTGGTACTAGAGTACCAGAGGTAATCTCGCTGATATCCTCACTTGTTTGCAGAGTCTCAGTTCTGTGCCCTGACTGTTCCATTCAACTTCGTCAAACACTTGACGAAGAATATAAAGCCCGCGCCCACATTCGTTCTGGTCACAAGGAAGAAGACGATCGCTCGACCCATCATGACGATGGGGAGGCGCAAACCCAGAACCCTGATCGGTAATCACCCACCAGTAGTAATCAGATGTCGTCGAAAAGTGAACCAAAACTTTTTTGCAAGGGTCTAGGTTGTTGCCGTGCTTGGCAGCATTGATTAAAGCCTCTTGCAAACCTAGCCTGATCTCAGCCTTCCATTGGCTGGGAACCTTTGCCAAAAGCAAATCTAGGATCGGAATCACGTAAAGTGTCGATGCAAAGCTAACTGTATTCCAGTTATGCCCAGTAGGACGAGGTGAAATAGCAATCACTCGGAAAACCCCGTAGCTTTCAAGTGGATAATCGTACCCTTGATAAGCAATGCGTTTACAAAACACACGACTGTATCCGATTTAAGATATAGCTATACGATCAGGCGAGTCTAAAAACTTGCGGAGTAAAGAAGATAGTTTAAAGGTTTGGATGCGACAGAGAATGGATCTACAGGTGCAAGAACTTCATGGAAAAGATTCCATCAGTTCTTACTGAGTAGCCATTTGTCTACCATCTACACTATACCAAAAATACGGATAGAAAAACATCCCCTCTTCAAAAACCAAGTCTTTTAGGTCAGTAAATCCACTGATAAGAAGCCTCATTCAACGTTATTTCCGTTGATAAATCATCTGCTCAAGACGACGAAAGTCTCGCTCTACTTCGCCCCAGAGCGATCGATTATGGGGATCAGTGCGGAGAGCTTTTTTGAGATAGAGCCGTGCTTTCTCAAATTGTTTTTCGTGAATGAGTTGTCGCCCCCAGCTTTGATAGACGATCGCTTGCCACTGACAAACTTCGGGATCGGTAGGGAGGCGCTGCGCTAACCCTTCTACAAGGGCGATCGCTCTAGGAAACCGTTTTTCTCGCAGTAGTTGCTGTAGCTGCTCGTAAGACGCTTGTTTTAGCTGCTGATCAACAAACGAAAGGTTAGGGTCAGATTTAAGGGGGCTTGGTTTAGGAGAGCTTTCTTTGCGAATCACCGTTACCTTCGGCTTCAAAGGAGTCTCACTCCGATTGACGGTGACGGGCTGCGTACTCTCTGGGGGCGGCTGACTCTGTAGAGGTTGAGTCACCGCATCGTTAATTCCTGAAGGACTCACAACACTGAGCAAAAACCGATATGCCTCTGAAACCCGAATAAACTGCTCTTTTGCTTGCTGATTGCCGGGGTTAACGTCTGGGTGAAGTTGACGCGCCAAACGACGGTAGGAGGCTTTGATGTCCTCATACGACGCGCCCGTTCTCAATCCTAATAATCGATAGCAGTCTGCAATATTCATTCAGGTATGAAAAAGGCAGAATTACCTGAGAATTCTGCCATGTAAAACAAGGAGTAGCTTACCTAGAGTCAATACCCACAAGTCACCGATCGCAGTCGCATTTCTAAATTCTGTGATCTGATCCCCATGGTATGCCTCAAGTCTGCCCATTATGTGACCGATTCGATCACTTTGTCGATGAGACCATACTCTTTCGATTCTTGAGCAGATAAGAAGTAGTCACGATCGGTATCTTTCTCGATCTTGCTGAGCGGTTGCCCACTGCGATCGGACAAGATTTGGTTTAGCTGAGCGCGAATGCGGAGAATCTCTTTTGCCTCGATCGCGATATCACTCGCTTGGCTGCGTCCGGTGCCGCCCAAGGGTTGGTGAATCATGATTCGAGCGTGAGGCAATGCAAATCGCTTGCCCTTCGTCCCGGCGGCTAAGAGAAACGCACCCATCGATGCCGCGAGACCAACGCAGATGGTCACAACATCAGATTTGATGTGCTGCATCGTATCATAAATCGCCATCCCAGCCGTGACAGAGCCACCCGGCGAGTTAATGTAAAGCGAGATAGGCTTACCGGGATCTTCAGAGTCAAGGTAAAGCATAGAAGCCACTATCGCATTAGCGATGTTGTCATCGACTTCTTGACTGAGAAAGATAATTCGCTCCAAGCTGAGGCGTTGATAAATATCAATCCACTGCTCGTAGGAGCTACCAGGAAGACGGTAAGGGACTTTGGGAGTACCGATTGGCATAAGACAATTAGGGGGATAAAGGGATTTAAGTCAGACGAGATTGAACAGGAGCAGGTAGATTTTTGGGATCAAGCACCCGATCGATCAAGCCATAGTCCTGAGCGGTAGTCGGGGTGAAATATAAGCGGCGATCGAGATCTTTGAGAATCTTCTCAGGCGTTTGACCCGTGTTGTTTGCCAAGATGTCTACAAACATGGCGCGATCAGAGACGACTTTTCGAGCATCAATCTCGATGTCGGTTGCCTGTCCGCCTGTCCGGTTGTATTGCGGAGAAAGCACAATTTCTGCGCTCGGCAAACTCAAGCGAGAACCCTTGGCACCCGACGAAAGCAACATTGCGGCAGTGCCGCCTGCCTGCCCTAGACAGATGGTATGGACGGGGGATTTGATGTATTGCATCGTGTCATAGATCGCCATGCTGGCAACCATGCCACCCGTCCGTCGTGCCGATTGCTCACCAGGAGAGTTGATGTATAGGAAGATCGGTTTGGTCGAGTCTTCAGAGTTGAGAGAGAGCAACAGAGCGACGATGAAATTGGCGAAATTGTCCGTAATTTCTTCATCTAGAAAGACAATTCGCTCAAAGCTCATGCGGGTGTAAAGATCGACCCACTGCACTTGTTGACTGCCCGGAATACGATAGGGAACTTGCATAAATCCTAATCAAGTCAAAGCAGGGACAGGGGCAGGAAGTTGTTTGGTGCTTTCTAACACGATGTCAATCAGTCCGTATTCTTTGGCTTCTTGAGGAGTGAGATAGAACGTCCGATCGGTATCTTTGACAATCTTCTCAGTCGTTTGCCCCGTGTTTTTTGAGAGGATATCCAAGATTGCGGCGCGGTTGTCTAAGACTTCTTTTGCCCGAATCTGAATATCGGTTGCCTGACCCCGTGCGCCAGAACGCGGCTGGTTAAGCACGATCGTGGCGTGAGGTAAGCTAGCTCGAAAGCCCTTTGTACCTGCGGACAAAATCATCGCGGCTGCGCCAATTGCCTGACCGATGCAAATGGTGTGGACAGGAGGCTTAATGTAGCTCAACGTGTCGCAAACGGCAAAGGCTTCCGTTTCAAAGCCGATCGTTTCACCATCCCAGGAGGTGCCTGTAGAGTTGATGTAAAAGAAGATGGGTTTCTCAGGGTCATCAAACTGAAGGTAGAGCAACTGAGCAATAATCAGCCGAGTTACGTCCTGACCGGGATTTCTGCGATATTCATCGATCGAATGGAGAGGACCGCCCAAGTAGACAATGCGCTCTTTCAGCAGCAGTGAGGCTAAGTCAGGGGGAGGCGTGCGATAGTAGGCATCGCCGTAATTGGTAGACTGAACAGCTTTGATGGGTGATTCCATAGCGTAATGATGCCTCAACGGTGGCGCTTCATCCATAGTAGCGCGGGATTAGCCGCTCATGAAGGAGAAGAGAGGAGGGATCGGGGATCACAGACGATTCGGTTGAGACGTTTTCTGACGGGGCTGCGGAAAATGTTGGATTGAACTGTAGTTAACCGCCGGATGGCTAAGATCTGTGGTTTGCTGTGGAGTGTCGTGATTTCGTTTCCCCGCTTAATGTAGGAGCTTCCTGATATGCGAGTCGGCTTGCAGTGCGCGTTGAGTGATGCTGGTATTGACGTAACGCAACTCAACAGCCAGCGTCAAGTGTCTATTGCGATCGCAGCGATCCCCGAAGAACTGGGGCGCAGCGTGCCGCTAAATTTGTGTTTGATTTTAGATCAGAGTGGCTCAATGGAAGGTCGAGCCATCAGCACCGTAAAACAAGCTGCCCAGCGCATTATAGAGCGGCTGTCTCCGGGCGATCGCCTCTCGATCGTCACCTTTAATCACAGAGCAAAAGTCTTGATGCCCAATCAAGTGATTGAGGATCTCAACAATTTGAGAATTCCGCTTCAGCAGCTAGAAGCGTCGGGGGGCACCTCGATCGATGAAGGGTTACGAGTCGGCATTGAAGAACTGGCGAAGGGCAAAAAGGATGCTGTGTCGCAAGTGTTCTTATTAACAGACGGTGAGAATGAGCACGGCGATAACGATCGCTGCCTAAAACTGGCTCAATTAGCTACGGGCTATAACCTGACCCTCAACACATTCGGGTTTGGCGATGCCTGGAACCAAAACGTTTTAGAGAAGATTGCAGACGCAGGCGGCGGAACGCTGTCATTTATTGAAAAACCTGAGCAGGCGACGAGTGAATTTAATCGCTTGTTCGATCGCATTCAATCAGTCAGTTTGACCAATGCTCACCTGATTTTGTCATTAACTCCGGGGGCACGACTGGCAGAATTAAAGCCGATCGCCCAAGTTTCTCCCGATACGATCGAGCTTCCGATTGATCAAGATGGCGATCGGGTGACGGTGCGCTTGGGTGATTTGATGGTCGATTCGTCTCGTGTGGTGCTAGCAAATTTGTATGTCGGTCAACTACCCGCAGGCAAGCAAACGATCGCGTCGGTGCAAATTCGCTATGACGACCCGGCATTGGGACAGGAAGGGTTGTTGTCTGAATCGTTTCCGATCGAGGTGTCTGGTTTGAGTCGGTTTCAGCCTGCACCAAATCCCGATGTGCAAAATCAAATTTTGGCACTGGCAAAGTATCGGCAGACGCAAATTGCCGAGACGAAATTGCAGCAGGGCGATCGCTTAGGGGCAGCAACGATGTTGCAAACGGCGGCAAAGACGGCGCTACAAATGGGCGACCAAGGAGCGGCAACCGTCTTGCAAAATAGCGCAACTCAACTTCAGGGAGGGCAAGAATTATCAGAGAGCGATCGTAAGAAAACTCGCATCGTGTCCAAGACAACGCTGCAATCAAATGAGTGAGACGTTCCACCGAAGCGCCGCTACGGTATCGGGTGAATTTGTCCTCGATCGCTTTTCATGAATCAGTTTAGATCGCATTTACGGATCAATTTGATAGCAAACTCTTGAGTCCGCTTCAACGAACTTCTACGGTTAGTTTGGATTCTCAAGCCAGAGTGGGGCAGCATCACAATGCGGAAGATATCGAACATCCTTCACTTCTTCCGCGCTTTCCAGGTGCCGCCGTAGCCGTAGAATGGATTGTCTTGACTGATCTTTTCCCAACAGACAGAACATACAAAAATCCACTCGGCTGACTCATTGTGTTGCACACGATAGAGCACTGGAGCGGATTTTTTGCAGAGAGAACAGGTTTTTTGGCGCGATCGAGCCATCTCAAGTTCAAGTTAAGCCATTGCAGATGCTTTGGGTCGAGCAAAGATCATTCGTCCCGCAGAGGTTTGCAGAGCGCTGGTCACAATCACCTG
>JBBRMC010000173.1:0-7038 GCA_038231055.1 Leptolyngbyales cyanobacterium | reverse complement strand
TGGTGGCTGATTCCGGCGCGATTAATCATTTGGTTGCCGATCGCGATCGCGTGCTTCCCGTGGTTTTTAGCGTCTGGAATGGTGCAGCAATCAACTCGCTGGTTCACAAGGTTGGGCTGGTGGCTGGGGCAAAGTGTCATGCTCATCGCTGGATTTATAGGGGTAATTGGCATTCTGCCAAAGTTGGGATTTATGTTTTTGTTATTACCGTTGTTTCCAGTGGTGATGGCATTGTTTTCGTTCGTGTCAGCATTGTTGAATAATGCATGGATCTATGCGATCGGAAACACATTGTTTTTTGCATGGCTTCTAGCGGCTGGGTTTCCGCTGTCTGCGTGTTGTTTAGCCTTTGAGTAATGAATCGATACATTCTTGCATTAGATCAAGGCACCACCAGTTCACGGGCGATCGTGTTTGATCACCAAGGCAAAATGCTGTCTGTTGCTCAAAAAGAGTTCCCGCAGTTGTTTCCGCAGCCAGGTTGGGTGGAGCATGATGCCAATGATATTTGGTCATCTCAAATTGGAGTCGCCAGCGAAGCAATTGCCCGTCTTGGCATTCGCTCAAGTGATATTGCAGCGATCGGCATCACCAATCAGCGAGAAACTACGCTCGTTTGGGATCGGGCAACGAGTCAGCCGATCTATCCCGCGATCGTGTGGCAAGATCGCCGCACGGCTCGATATTGTGATCAGCTAAAAGCCATCGGGCACGAACTCACCTTTCAGCAAAAAACTGGGCTGTTGCTCGATGCTTACTTTAGCGGCACAAAGCTCAAATGGCTGCTCGACCAAGTGCCGGGTGCTAGAGAAAAAGCTGAGCGGGGAGAACTCGCCTTTGGCACGATCGATACGTGGCTGGTGTGGAAGCTGACTAACGGGCAATTGCACATCACTGACGTGACCAACGCCAGTCGCACTCTGTTATTCAACATTCACACCCAAGAGTGGGACGACGAACTGCTGTCAATTCTCAATATTCCTCGATCGCTATTGCCTGAAGTGCGAGGCTCCTCAGAAGTCTATGGCTACACCAGTGATGGATTTGGCGCAGAAATCCCGATCGCTGGAATCGCGGGCGATCAGCAAGCCGCTACCTTTGGGCAAGCGTGTCTTGATCGAGGCATGGCGAAAAATACTTACGGAACGGGTTGTTTTACGCTGCTCAACACAGGGAATCAGCCGATCGTGTCTCAAAACAAATTGCTGACTACGATCGCGTGGCGAATTGACGATCGCACAAATTACGCTCTTGAAGGCAGTGTGTTTGTGGCGGGTGCTGTCGTGCAATGGCTGCGAGATGGGTTAGGCATCATTCAAACCAGTGCCGAGATCGAGCCACTCGCGCAGAGCGTTCCCGACAATGGCGGCGTGTATCTCGTTCCAGCATTTGTGGGGTTAGGGGCACCTCATTGGGACAGCTATGCACGCGGTACGATCGTAGGGCTAACACGCGGCTCAACACGCGCCCATATTGCCCGCGCTGCTCTCGAAAGCATCGCCTACCAATGTGCAGACGTACTAGATGCCATGCGTGAAGACTCTGGTTTGCCGCTCTCTGAACTGCGAGTAGATGGAGGTGCAGCGTGTAATGATTTGCTGATGCAGTTTCAAGCAGATATTTTGGGGGTTGCAGTAGTCCGTCCCCAAGTAGCAGAGACAACCGCTTTAGGAGCAGCTTATCTCGCAGGGCTAGCAGTCGGCTATTGGCAAGACGAAGCCGAGCTGGTGCAAAACTGGCAGATCGATCGCCGATTTGAGCCAACGATGAGCCGAGATCGCCGCAGTGCGTTACTCAATACTTGGCGGCGCGCTGTCGATCGTGCCAAAGGTTGGGACGACGCATAAATCTCTCTTTGTGGAGGGGATGAAAGGATTTGCATTCCTCCATCATGAGGAGTATAGGCGTTTATGTGAGAGGGGAATTCGATGCGTCAGATTGGGTACGCACTGGTTATCAGATTCGCGATCGTGCTTCTACTCGTAGGATTCGTGGGATTGACTCCCCAAGCTGCACAAGCAGCCGTGACTCAGATCAAAGACCCGTCGGGACAGGTTCTCTATCGCTCTCATCATCGGTTAAGAGATGATTTGGGCAAGGCATGGCAGGTGGTCGTATTTAAGCAAATGACTCCTCAAAAGGGCGGAGATCAGCTTTATCTACGGTTGATGGGTCTACCCGGCTCAGCAGAGGTTGTTCATCCCAAAGCGCTAAAGATTAGAACTCAAGAGGATCAAGTTTTTGAGGCAAGCGATGTTTTTATGTCTGAAGCCCCGATCGCGACGATGGGAGAATACACCGTTCAAGAGGTCGTGCCTAAATTGCCTGTCGAAGAAGTTTTGTTAGGTATTCCTTTGGGGGGAGAGGATTATCTAAAGCTCTGGGTACCTCGGTCAGTGGTTCAAGAATGGCACGAAATTTCTGAGAAAACTCTCTAGCAGAAATCTGCATACTGACTCGACAACGCAACGCACCAAGACCCACTTTTGTAGTGAACAATACTTCCTGAGGATGAGGTGAATTACACCCAGATCCGTAAGTATATACACTACCTACGCTGTGCCTCTCCATGAGTATGTTGATTCATCACTCTCATCAAACCGACGATCGCATCTTGATCGTCGATGATGTTGCCGATAATTCCTTCTTGCTACAAACCCTTTTAGAGGGCGAGGGATATAAGGTTGAGGTGGCAGATAGCGGTCAAGCAGCTTTAGATAAAATCGTGGCGGCTCCTCCAGCGCTGGTCTTATTAGATGTGATGATGCCAGGTATGAATGGGTTTGAAGTAACTCGACAGATTCGACAAAACGGTCATCTGCCATTCATTCCGATCGTATTGGTGTCAGGTTATGACCAGCCGAACCTCGCACAAGCCTTAAACATTGGGGCAAACGGTTTTATTCGCAAACCGATTGATTTTGAAGAAGTGATCAACCAGGTGAAAGTGCTGTTGATGAATAGAACATAGAACCTGCGGTTTTATGGTTCAAGAGCGGTTGCAGCGCACGGTTAACACCCTTCAAACTAGACGACCTAGATTCGTGCGCTCGTACCTCATCCAGTTTTAGAGCCATCCAACCTGACTGAATTTGAACAACTCTACTCAGGTATGCTGCGCTGCTGATGAAGCTCAGGCAGCCCCCACCAGGGAACATTGGGCTGTTCGTGATGCTCTTCGTGATAGCCAAAGTGGTAGCAAGTGATAAACGACCAAAAGACAGACCAGTGGCTGCTTTGAGCACGCGTCTCGGTGACATATCCCCCTTCAGGTTCACGATGGGGCAGATAGGTGCCAAAGAAAAAGAGCTGTAGAGAGCTAGCGATCGAGGGCACCAGCCAAAACCAATTTAGATTTGCTTCTGGAACGTGAAGTCCAATGCTGACAATATTGTAGATTGTCATCAATCCAAATAGGCGTGTCCAACTCCAATAGCGAAACATGAAATATCCATACCACGCAAAAAAGTTTTTGAATTTACCGTTGTGATAATCTGGATCGATCTCACTAGCAGGATGTTGGTGATGAAGCCAATGAGTTCTCACCATTTTTTTGTAATCGAACAGAGCATACGCAATCAACGCAAATGAACCGATCCATTGATTAAGTTTTGGATTTCCCGGTGCAATGGCTCCGTGCATAGCATCGTGGGCAGTGATAAACAAACCTGTGTATAAAAAAGTCTGCCAGATAGTGAATGCAATTCTCCAGCCGATTGAAATCTGAGAGATATCGATCGACAATAAAGTAATTAAGCTAACTGCCCAGACTCCGATAACGCTAAAAGCAATTAAAACTCCACGGTTGCGAACGAAGATTCCTTCTTGTTTGGAAACAATGTCAGAGAGTCGCTCTGACGGCACACAGATTTGACTGGATTGAGTCACGCAGTTACTCCAAAAAAATAGCAAATGGACGGGAACAAAGACTGGATAATTAAGCTTAAAATTCGTTACTATTTCTCTACAATGAATGCCCCGACTCAAACCCCTCGCAGTCATTTATGCAGCAGAATCACAAAAAGCTTTAGTAATTATTAAGCTGGCATCTAGACTCATTGAGTCTTGGCGAGACGAAACATAAAACATACTCCTTGATGTAGCTATGACGAGATCTGCAAGTGTTCTTTTGAGAATGCGTTGACGAGCTTGACAAACATCTTTACAAACCTTAACAACCATTTAGTTAATATACACCTCTCTAGCGGCTTATAGCGATCGCAAACAGATTATTGGACATAAGTAGCCGTCCGTTCAGTTTCCTGCTGCGGCTTTGCGTTCAGCTTTCATCCTATGGGGTTCAGGGTTCCCCACTATCCATCTCGAGAACGAATCTGTTTACGGTTCTAAAGGCTGATATTTCAGCGAGCTTGCTCAACCCAATCTTTCTCAACGCACCTCTTAAGAAAGAGCTAATTTTGACCGCCTTTACCAATTAGGGAGTTGTGCTGTGCTGCGAATATCTCACGAAAGCCAGAGGATTTTCAATGACGATCGAGCACACTAATAGACAGTTCCCTTTCAGATCACCAACTCTATGCCTCCTACCGTCTTAATCACCGGTGCTTCTCAAGGAATTGGCAGAGCAACTGCTTTTCTATTTGCCCGCAACGGCTACAATCTCGTCTTAGCTGCCCGTCAGTCCGATCGCTTAGAAGCCTTTGCTCAAGAACTCCAAGATCTTGGCTACACAGCATTAGCAGTCCCGACCGACATTAGAGATCCTCAGCAGGTCAAGAATCTGGTGCAGCAGGGACTTGCCGAATATGGCTCGATCGACGTGCTGATCAACAACGCCGGAATTTATGCGTCTGGCTCGGTCGATAGCTTTTCGCTAGAAGATTGGCATACCGTGATCGACACCAATCTCTGGGGTTACATTCACACCATTCATGAGTTGTTGCCGCATTTTGTTGAGCGCAAGAGTGGCACGATCGTCAATCTCAGTTCGATTGGTGGCAAAGTTCCTGTTCCTTATTTAGTCCCTTATAACACCAGCAAATTTGCCATAACAGGGTTGACCCAATCACTGCAATCAGAGCTTGCCCCTAAAGGAATTACGGTGTGTGGCATCTATCCAAACTTGATTAGAAGCAACCTGATGGAGCGAGCGATCTTTAGAGGCAAAACTGAAGAAGATGCAGCAGCACGTCGTCAACAGGTTGAGCAAGTTCTCAGCGTTCCGGTGGTTGAAAAACCTGATGATGTTGCTAAAGCAATTTGGGACGCGGTACAGCATAAACGAACCGAGGTCATAGTCGGCTCTGCCAACTTATCAATCGCTTCAAATCGTCTGTTTCCTGATCTAATGCAGTGGATATTCAGACGAACGTTTAAGAACAAAGATCAAGATTACGGCAATCCTTGAGACTGATGCTGCTGAAACATCCTTTGCTTAACGTTTACGGATTTTCTTGAGGGGCGGCTGGAGCTTTTACAGGCTTTAACAATAGCCAACCGATAAAGAAAAACGATGCTGTAAACAACTGCACGATTTCTAGAGCGGAAAGATAGCCATCCGAGAGCGTGGCGATCGAGCGATCGGTGATGCCAAACAGCCAAGAGGAGACACCAAAAATCCAAATCCCATTTTTGAGATTCATCAAGAAGGGCATGAAATCAGAATGAGAACGGGTCATATCAGTCCCCTTGCGGCGTTGCGAGTTAAGTAGTTGAGTGGACGACCTAGTTAGCTCACCACTCTGTTTCGTATATATTAAGAAATATTTTGATTTCTTGCCATATTCCCCCAGATATACAGGCTAACAGTCTGCTAGAACAAGGATGTGGATAGAAGTGTTCGTCAAAAACACTTTTGGTACGATTTAACCAGAAGTCAATCTCGTCCTGCCGTTACTCTTATGAACCGATGACCTATGCCATTGATTTTGGAACCAGCAACACCGTCGTCACCCGCTGGAACCCAGCCACTCAGCAGCCAGAAACTCTCTCTCTTCCAGGCATTTCGTTCCGTGCAGGGCAAAATCCGCCCCTGATTCCTAGTTTGCTCTATGCCGAAAATGCTGACGAGGGAAGGGTAGTCGTCGGTCAGCAAGTGCGCGATCGTGCCCTTGATTTAGCCACCGATTCCCGCTTTTTTCGCAACTTTAAGCGAGGCATTGGCTCCAATGTGCAGGGATTTTTGCCTGAGTTGGATGGGCAGACCGTCAGCTTTGAGCAAGTGGGCGAGTGGTTTTTGACGCAAGTCATCACTCAACTCAAAGCGACTGACCCCGATATTACTCAGTCGATCGTCTTTACCGTCCCAGTTGATAGCTTTGAGGCATATCGCCTGTGGCTAGGGCATGTCTGTCAATCGCTCAACATTAATCAGGTAAGGATGTTAGATGAGCCAACGGCGGCAGCGTTAGGCTATGGGTTAAGCGATCGCCAAACGCTCCTCGTTCTCGATTTTGGCGGCGGCACGTTGGATTTATCTCTCGTGCAGTTAGATATCAATGAACAGACCCAAGCAAAACCGCTGGGCTTTATTCTAAAGTGGGGGCAAAAATCGTTTGCCGAACAGTCGGGACAGAAGCCCAAAATTGCAAGAGTGCTCGCTAAGGCAGGGCAAAATTTAGGCGGTTCGGATATCGATCATTGGCTCGTCGATTACTTCACAAAAACTCAGGGAATCGCAGCGACTCCGTTAATCTCCCGGCTAGCAGAACGGCTCAAGATTCAACTCTCGCTGCAACCCCAGGCGCAAGAAGTCTACTTCGATGACGAAACGTTTGAGAGCTATGACCTATCGTTAACTCGTAGTCAGTTTGAGCAGATTCTCACCGAACACCAGTTTTTTGACAACTTAGATGAGGCGATGAGTCAAGTCCTTCAGCAAGCACGACGACAAGGACTTGAGGTCAAGGACATCGATGCCGTGCTGCTCGTTGGCGGAACGGTTCAGATTCCGGCGGTGCAGACGTGGGTGCGGCAATATTTTGATAGCTCAAAGATTCGATGTGAAAAGCCGTTTGAAGCGATCGCCCAAGGAGCGTTGCAACTCAGCCAGGGCATTCAGCTCAAGGATTTTCTCTA
>JBBRMC010000172.1:0-7071 GCA_038231055.1 Leptolyngbyales cyanobacterium | reverse complement strand
GTCGGAAACACTAACTGTCCGACGAGCAACAATAGCGCAATGAAATCGCCAACTGAAATTGTGCCATTGGCGATCGCGCCGCCGCCAAACCACAGCAAGATCAATCCGCTTAAATAACCCAACCCTTGCAAAATCGGAAACAGCGTATTTCGAGTCTTTGCCAGTTGCAGATTGGCATTCAATAACTGTCTGTTTAGTTGCCGAAACGCCGATCGCTCGTTTTCTTCTTGAGCGTAAATCTTGATCAGCGCAATGCCGCTCATGTCTTCTTGAATCAACTCGCTCATCGTCGAGAGTTCTTCTTGCACGGCAAGCTGTTGACTTCGCATCTTGTGACTAAACAAATTCACCAAAATCAACATGAACGGATAAACCGAGATTGCCAGCAAGGTCAATCTCACGTTGATTCGCATCATCACAGGCAGCGTCAGTGCATAGGCAAATATCGTGTTTGCTAAACTCAGCACCGCAAATCCGAGCAAGCGACGAATATTCTCCACATCGCTCGTCGCTCGATTGATCAAATCCCCGATCGTGTTCGTTGCAAAATAAGACGGCTCTAACCTCAGCAGATGATTAAAAATCTTTTGCTTGAGATCAAACTCAACTTGTCGTCCTACGCCAAACAGCAGCGTCCGCGAGATCATTCGCACACACCATACCACCGTGGCAAGCACCAAGATCAGCACCACAAAAAACCAAACACGATCGACGTTGAAAGTGACTCCCAACTCATCGATCGCGTCGCGAATCAAAAGCGGAATGTAGACTCCCAAGGCATTGACCACCAGCAACATACCGATGCCTATTGCCGTATTACGCCAATGAGGACGTAGATAAACACCCAATTTTCGGAGTTGCGATCGCGCCATGATGAGAGACTCTAGCAAAAAATTAGAAACTCCCTCATCCTATCTCGCAATGAGAACGAGAGGGTTCTTCAAATCGTGCTGACGGGTCTAATCCACCCTCGTAAGAAGTAATAGATCGAGGTAATATACTCGTTGATCACGCGGGAACTCAATGCAAATGCCTCAGTACTTGGCAGCAAATCTCTGACCCGGAATCCGCGCTCAATCAGATCTCGCCCCTGAGCACGCCGTCGCAGTGAATCCCTCTGAGGCAACGTGTAAAAATCAGTTGGTCGCGAAATAATTGTGACCGTCGTATCTGCTCCCTGGCTATTAAATTCTCGGTTAAAGGTCAGCGCAGCTCGGCTCATCTCGATCGCTGAGGTCACTAAAAAAAGCTGATTTCCAAAGGCAATTCTCCGAGCTTGCAGCAATGCTCGCACGTTGACCGCACTGTCATGCACCGTCGGGCTGTTGTTATCTTCAAGAATGTTGTCCGCCGGAACGCCTTGGCTCTGCAAGAACGTCACAATATCTCTGGCTTCTGACGTGTTTTCTGGTGTGTCGCCCTCTTTACGATCGCGTCCCTCTCTAGAGCCAGCACTCACAACTAGAAGAGGATTGGTGCCCCGCGAGACCTCTTCTTGATAAAGTCGAGTCGCATAGATTAAACGATCCCCCTCCTCAGTTAATTGAATCGGCTGCTGGGTCAAAGTGTTGTAGGCACTCTCAGTCAACGGCTCAGCAGGCTGAATCAACGGTGCCTGAGTATTTTGAGGAGGTGGAGTAGGAGTCGGGGCAGGCTGAGTGCGAGGACGAAGCTGAAGTCGAGTTGTGCCTTGCCCTAACAAAACAATGACGCGTCTTCCTCCTGCCAGAGACTCTGCCGGAACCGCACGAGTAATTTGTAGCGCTTGAGCCTCAGAGCGTTGAGCCAGAAAATAAGACACCGCTGGGATGCTCAAAATCAGCAGCAACGGAATCGCCACCCTCAAGAGCGTTAACCCTGTTTTAGAAATGCTACCTCTGAAAAGTTCTGACAAAACGATCAGAAGGAAAATTAGAATCAACCCTAACGGGCTAAACGGAATTGAAATCAGTTGCCAAATATCGCCAAACAGACCCTCAGCCGGGGCACCGCGATAAAACGTCAGCGCACTGACCCCCAACAGCAGTAGAATTACCAACCCGCCTAAAAATGCCTTGGGGAGCGCTCTGAGCAATACATACCAAGTAAAAAGCCCGACGACGACCCAAAGCAACACTTGGGTTAAGAGCACAAATACATCTGTTACCAATAAGACCATGCTGTAATTCCTTAAAGTTCTGTGGCGAACTGCATTTAATGGTTAGACTCAATTCCTAAAATTTCACGAAGCCAATCTACCAATAACCGATTCAGGAAGACATAAATGTCTCAAAACCCCATTCAGTCTAGGATTGTACCGAAGATTGCTAATTTCGCAGCTAAAATGATCGCGATCGCCACAATTTTTTTTCAAACTAACGTTTAGAGCGCCTGAACTTGGATGAGATTTCCGCCTTTAAACTGGCTCTAAAAAGGCAAAAATCGTGCAAAATGCAGGATTGTGACCACCCAAGGCGACTTTAAATGTGAGTTTTGTTGACTTTGGTTGGGCAGACGGGTGTTGTGTTGTGAGGAACGATCGTGGAACTAATTCTGGCAGGAATTGTGTTTGTTGTAATCTTTTTTCTTCTGATGAAAGAGCTTTTTCCGGGTAAGAAAAAGAAGTGAACTCGCGCAATGAGTGTTGGTTAATTTGCCAAGAAAACAATAAAGTTTTGGCAACCTCCGTGATCCCAACTTTTCATCACCAACTTGACACGCTTATCCTGAGAGTTAGGAGCTTGTATGCAACAAGGTTCCGAGGTCTGATCGTGACCTCTAATTCCTGATTTCTACCTAGAGAACTGTAACCTTACGAGGAGTAATAGAGCGTGCAATCAGAAAAACCAGCTATTTTAGTCACCGGAGGAGCCGGATATATTGGCTCTCATGCGGTATTAGCCCTGCAACAAGCTGGGTATGATGTCGTCATTCTCGACAACTTGGTCTATGGGCACAAAGACCTCGTAGATCAGGCGCTTCACGTCGAACTCGTGGTCGGTGATACTAACGATCGGGTACTGCTCGATCAGTTGTTTGCCTCTCGCAAATTTGCAGCAGTGATGCACTTTGCAGCATACGCCTATGTGGGGGAATCGGTCACCAACCCCGATAAATATTATCGCAACAACGTAGTCGGCACATTGACTCTGCTAGAAGCGATGACCGCTGCGTCGATCGACAAATTTGTCTTCTCCTCAACCTGTGCGACTTACGGAGTCCCCAATCAGGTGCCGATCCCAGAAGATCACCCTCAAAATCCGATCAACCCCTATGGGGCAACTAAGCTGATGGTGGAGCGTATTCTGGCAGACTTTGACCAGGCGTATGGACTCAAATCAGTTTGCTTCCGCTATTTCAATGCCGCAGGTGCCGATCCCGATGGGCGTTTGGGCGAAGATCACGAGCCAGAGACTCACCTGATTCCTCTCGTGTTAATGACAGCGTTAGGCAAGCAGGACTCGATTTCAATTTTCGGTACCGACTACCCGACTCCAGACGGGACGTGCATCCGCGACTATATTCATGTGACTGATCTGGCTCAGGCACACGTACAAGGACTGGAATATTTACTAAAGGGCGGAGCGTCGGAAGTCTTTAACTTGGGGAATGGCAGCGGCTTTTCAGTCAAAGAGGTGATTGAGAGTGCCCGTCAGGTCACCGGGAAGCCGATCGCTGCCGTTGAGCACGATCGTCGCCCTGGTGACCCGCCTGCGTTAGTCGGCAGTGGTGAGAAAGCCCGAGCCGTTTTAGGCTGGAAGCCTGAATATCCCGATATTAGCCAAATTCTCGCCCACGCTTGGCAGTGGCACCAAAAACGTCACGCGACCTCATAATGTCTACATAAATTAAGCGTTGATTGCGGGAGTCGTGCTCCTGTAACCAACGCCTAATCGAATCGGAGTCGTAAGCGAAACTATTCTGCAAAGAATTTAAAAGGCACCGACTCTAGTAAAAATGACATAAAGAGTCTTCAAAATTAGAACCACGTCATAGAGAGGTGTCCAGAGAGCCTGATAGCGCAAATCAAGCTTAACGATTTCCTCAAAGTCGGTCACCATTGAGCGCCCGTTCACCTGCCACTCGCCCGTTAATCCTGGCTTGACCATGAGACGTTGCCAGTGGTGGTCATTGTAGTGAATGACTTCATCAGCAGTAGGCGGACGGGTTCCCACGAGGCTCATTTGTCCGACTAAAACGTTCCAAAATTGCGGCAGTTCATCTAGGCTAGCGCGACGGAGAAAGCGCCCCACTCGCGTGATTCGAGGGTCTTGCTGATTTTTGAAGATTAGCCCCTGTGCTTCATTCTCGATCTGATGTTTAATTGCGTCGGCATTCGTGACCATCGATCGAAACTTATAGATGCGAAACGGCTTGCCCATCAACCCATATCGCTCTTGGCTATATAAAATCTGACCAGGGCTATCAAGACGAATGACGATCGCGACCGGAATGAAAATTAAGCCCACTATTCCTAGCCCGATTAGACTACCGATCACATCGATTATTCGTTTAGCGGTAGAGTGGGTTGATCGATGAGGGACTTTGACATAGGTAGAAGCTGTCATCATAAAACGGGCAGCCGTTAGTAAAAGAGTGGGTGCGTTCCATCAAGCTAGTTCCAGTTATAAACCGGATAAAAACACTGGAAATGCTCTTGTAATCGCGTGTACAACAGAATATAGACTTAGCCTCTTGAGCAGCGACAGAGCTAATCGCGACAATTGCTCAAATCTTTTTATTGCTTTGATAAATTCAGCTTTTTATGAAGACCTGATGAAGAGAGCCAGTTTGAAGAGTGGAAAGATTAACTCAATGGTTTGTTTAAGAAAAGGGTTTGAGGAGTGGCAGAATCTCACGATCGTTTAGAGGTTGCGGTGGGGCAAATTGCAGAAACTGTTCTGGCAGCAGCAGACGCTATTGAGCAACTCGCCAATCGCTTAGATGAGTTGTCAACTCAAGTGCAGCAGCAGGGCTATGAGATTTTTGCCTTGAGCGATGCCGTGCAGACATTAGCGACCAATCAAGACGACACGCTAATTCGACTTGCTGAGTTGACCGAAACTTTGCAACGAATGAATGCGTCTTTAAAAGCAACCGACGATCGGGCTTAAAGCTCACTATTCTGCGACTCACGCTACGAACGTCGCGTCTAGAACTTGATCGATTCTGTTAAGTTACGAACAAATCGCAGACAAAGTTTTATACTTTGAACCTCACCCTTTAACGTCTTCCTAAAACTTTGAGCGTTTATGGAGTTAAGACAAAATTTGGGAATTACCCGAACGGGTAAGTGATTTTGATCGGGGTTGTAAGGCAAACTCTATAACAGGGCATTGAGGACGGCAATTCCATGACACGCGCAGAAGATATTGCTGACAGATGGCGGCTACAGCTACAGAATGATTTACCTAAGAGCAGTCGATCGACGCATGAGAGCATTATTCAATGGCTAATCGGAGAAGATCAGACGCGGTTTGATGACTTGCTTCCCAATCAGCTAGAAATCGCTAAACAAGCGATGGACTATCGCTATCGCATTCTCTGTCAGCGCTATCTAGAGGCAGGACCCGAACGCGCTTATAAAGGGCTGATTCAACGATTAAGCAGCTTGTTTTTGATTCGCAACAAAATTCGCACTTGGATTGCGCTGTCTCGCGATCGTCAGCGATCGGTGGTTGATGTGCTGCAAGAAGTGATTCAAGAATTGCTGCAAAACGATCACTATATGCAGCAGCAAATCGCTTGGATTGCTCAATGCACCAGTGATCCCCGGCTTCGCAATGCGCTTGTGTTGACCAGCACCGAAGAATATTGTCTTCGCCCGATTCGCAATCAGCCACTTTTGGTCTATCGGTTTGTCAATTATTTGCGACGTTCTCAGAGAGGCGGCATGACTCAAGTTCCGGCTGCTGATTTTATTCGCTTAGTTTCAGAAGAGATTGCACCTGACGACTCCGAAGGTTCTGTTAGTTTGCTAGATGGACAGGCGATCGCCCACTATCAAGAGGCTCAAGCTCAAGAACAACAGCAAGAACTGCGACAAACGATCGCGCAAGAGTTTGAGTCCTATTTAGCAGAGCAGGTTCATCCCCTAGCGGCTAAATGGCTAAAGCTTTATCTGCAAGGACGATCGCAAGAGGCGATCGCCCAAGATCTCGATATGCCGATTAAGCAGGTTTATCGACTGCGAGAAAAGGTGAATTATCACGCGGTTAAAGTCTTCGCCTCTAAAAATCAACCAGAACTCGTGACAGAATGGCTAGGGCGTTAGCGAGTCTCACGATCGAGTCGGATGGGCAACCAGTTCTTTAACCGCATTCAGCATCGTGGGATTGCCTTTGTTGCGTTCAGACAGCCACCATTCAGCGCCCCACAAGTAGATTCTAGAAATTCCTGAGCGGGTGGCATAGCTCCAGGTTTCAGTTAAGCGATCGGGATTCATTGAGATGTAGGCATCTTCAGGATGCTCGAATTGATAAGGTCCGTCAGGTCCCCAGGGTTCTGCTTGCATTTCTGCCACCCAAAACGACTTTCCTTTTTGTTGAGCGACCGCAGCTTGATAGGCTAATCGCAACGGTGAGAAAACCCCCATTTTGAACATTTCAACGTAGCCACTGTAAACAGGACTTCTGAAAAAAAGCTTGTTGAACAGCGTGATCGCAGCCACATCACTATTAAAGTCTAGAGTTTCTCGCAGTTGAGAAGTCATCCAGGGTGAAAAGGCGAACGTGACGACCGTCGGATGGTTGTTTTGATCCACCGATCGCACTAACTTAACTTCTTCAGCTACTAACGGAGCCACTTCGCGGCAGGTTTCGCCGCCCCAGATCTTTCCTAAAATCTTTGCCAAGGGTTCGTTTTCAACTTGCCATGCGTCGAGTGCTGGGTGGTCTTTGAAGTGCAGCACGGCGGCAGTCGTCATATTGAATAAGGCGTGTTTGAAATCACGATCGTTCAGCGATCGAGTCCAGTCAGGTGCGTAACATTCAGGATATCGAGGAACGCGATGACCCACGACCAACAAAACTTTTGCGTTTGCTCGGCGGGCTTCTTGCATCTGCCAATCGATCTCGTCCCAGTCAAATACTC
>JBBRMC010000171.1:0-7075 GCA_038231055.1 Leptolyngbyales cyanobacterium | reverse complement strand
TTTCCAGTTTCTGCTGCGATCGCTGAACGTGCTGCCCAACTGAGAGCTAGTCACAATTTGCGAACTCCAGATGCTATTCAGATTGCCACAGCGATCGAGGAAGGTGCGACCGTTTTTTTAACAAACGATGCACGTTTACCTACGATCACTGATTTGAAGATGTTGACACTGAATAATCCTCTATAAGTGATCGAGCCAGCCCAAAATTTTGTGGTAGATGTCGCGGATATTTAACGACACGGCTCGATCGAACCATCGCTAGCTTCAGGTGCATAACTTGACGAAGTTGATGAATGTTTTGACGAGGCAGCGATTAGCCCCGCTCTTGACTCTGAAGAACCAGAAAGCTGATTCCGGCAGAACATTTTTCTTCTAAATTCAATGTATATCGCGAAAAAATTCATTCAAGACGAGTTATCACTTACCATGTACCCTTCACTGGGAATAGTCAACTTCTGAGATTTCAGCCAAATACTCGTGTTATGTGGACGGTAGATATCACATTAGAAAGTAATTGTGTTTGCTTCGACGTTGTTAATTTTCAAGATAATCCAGAGCAAACCAAACGCTTTGCTGATGACATACTGAACAATATCAAAAATCAACACGATTATTTGATTCTAAAGCTGTAATAATGCTATTTGTGCAAAATAGAGATTTAACGGCTGTGCCTAAGTAGATTGAACGGAATAGCTCAAGTCACTATTGTTTCGTGAAATTTTGTGGCTCACCTTCTTTGGGTAAGTTCAATTTCGAGTTTCATCTTCCAGAAGATGCTATGCGGAGCGTTCAACTGACCGTGCTATGTTTTCACTTCCCATAAAAACTCGCGCCATTACTTAACAACAGCCGCATAAAGCGCTGCACCTGATTGCCTACAACTTCGGCTTTCCGAGTCGTTTGTCCCTCACTTCGCTCTAAGCCGGCGCTTCAAATTTCTCGAACTGGGTATAGAAGCTATAATTTGCTCAGAACTAGAAACCTCAGTGTTAAAAACTAAAATGGTTGAAATTCTCAAAAAGCCATCTTCATTCATTCATGAAATCTGCATTGAGAAGGTGAGTTCTTGGAGCTTGTTTAAGTTTAGTGACTCTCTGCAAGAGCGGATGGAGAGACTGCTAGAAAAGAAAAAGGCAGATCAGTTAAGTAGCGCAGAAGTAGAAGAACTTGATGCCATCGGGGAATTGGATCGCATCTTCACCCATATGAATGCAATGATAGCGGCACAGCATGGCAATCAATGATGCAATCAGACAGGCAGTTCGAGAAAAAGCAAGTTATTTATGTGAATACTGTCACTCCCCGGAGCGTCTAAGTGCCAATCGTTTTACCGTCGATCATGTCATTCCACGCTCTCTAGGTGGCTCTGATGATCTCCACAATCTCGCTTTAGCGTGTCGGCGTTGCAATGAACGGCGCTATAACTTCGTTGCTGGATTCGATCCAGAGACTCAAGAAGTGGTGCCACTTTTTAATCCTCGTCGTGAAAAATGGGAGGAACATTTTGTGTGGTTAGAGGGCGGAGTCACGATTCAAGGTGTTACCGCAACAGGACGTGCTACCTGTCTTCGTTTAGACTTGAACGATCTGCGTTATCCAGAGGATGATTCTATTCGAGCGACGCGACGATTTTGGATACAAACTGGACTGCACCCTTCACCGAGCGATCCATACCAACCATGATCGAAAAGTTGTTAGTAGATGCAATTCTTCTGATTGCAGCGCAGGAAGCAGTTAAGTTAATAGACTTGTTGCGAGATAACCATTAAGATCGCTCAAGCGCTTATGCAAGTCTGGATATCAAGAGTTTCAGGCGAAAATTGTTGAGAATCTTGTCTGAAGAGGGTTTCAAGGGTTCTTGAGCTTACTTCGCAACAACTTTAATGCATGATGGTCAGCGTTTTCTATTCATGGAGCGAACTGATAGCCTTGGACGATCGAGCATCATGCCCTATGTGCTCTTGATTCTCACATTTGGAAGCCGTTCTGTAGAGATAATGGCATTGTTGGACAGAGGTATGGGTGCAAGAGTCAGTGTTCTGCCCTACGAGATTGGTATACAGCTAGGGGTAGGCTGGGAAGCCCAACGACTGTAAAGTTTTGACATCTGACTGAAAATCTTCTACATCGTAATTGATACAGAGTCCTCGTTTTGCTAATTCGTGCTGACATTCAATCACGGTTAACCCAGCCCATGCACGAGCCTTGCCACTACTGATTTCTTCTTGTTTACATAGCATGATGGCAGTTTCTAGCTTTAAGGGAAATCAGGTTATTGTGCTCTAATGGTAAGAGATCGGACAATCTCCCCTACTCTTATCAAAATCTCGTAATCAGGCAAGAATTCAAGCTTTGTCTAGAAACGCACACAAACGCTGAATCGCCCGATCGCACCTCAACCCCAACTCATAAAGAAATTTTTCATACTGAAAGAAGCGCGTAAACCTGACAAAATTTCTCTAAAGGTTGAAACTGGGCAACTGACCCCGCAAAATCGTTGAATGCCGATCGTAAGAGATAATCCAATCATGCTTGAATCTTATCGCCAACACGCTGCCGAACGTGCCACTTTGGGCATTCCGCCACTGCCGCTCAGCGCTCAACAAACCTCTGAACTGTGTGAGTTGCTCAAAACTCCCCCCGCAGGTGAAGAAGATACTCTACTTGAACTGCTGCGCGATCGGGTTCCTCCTGGCGTTGATCAAGCCGCTTACGTCAAAGCGGGATTTTTGACCGCGATCGCCAAGAAAGACATCACGAGTCCTTTAGTCTCACCCAAGTCTGCGGTGACGCTGCTCGGCACGATGATGGGCGGCTATAACGTTCACTCGCTGATTGAGCTACTGCAATCTGATGATGCAGAACTGGCTGCCGAAGCGGTTGCTGCATTGAGCAAAACACTGCTGATTTTTGATGCATTTCATGATGTGCAAGTCTTAGCAGAGACAAATTCAAACGCTAAGCAGGTGATGAACGCTTGGGCTGAGGCGAAATGGTTTACCGATCGTCCCTCGTTAGCAGAAGAGATCACGGTCGTCGTTTTCAAAGTGCCCGGAGAAACCAACACCGATGATTTGTCTCCAGCAACGCACGCCACAACGCGCCCCGATATTCCGCTTCACGCATTGGCAATGCTAGAGTCACGGCTGCCAGGTAGTTTGCAAACCCTGGCGGAGATTAAGCAAAAAGGCTATCCCGTGGCTTATGTGGGCGATGTGGTCGGCACGGGTTCGTCTCGCAAATCTGCGATTAACTCGGTGCTTTGGCACATTGGGCAAGATATTCCCTTTGTGCCGAACAAACGGACGGGTGGCTATATTTTGGGAAGCTCGATCGCGCCGATCTTTTTCAATACTGCCGAAGATTCGGGGGCGCTGCCGATTCAGTGTGATGTCTCAAAAATGGAGACGGGCATGATCATCACGATTCACCCGTTTAAAGGGGAAGTGACCAACGAGTCAGGCGAAGTGATCGCGACGTTTAGCCTACAGCCAGAAGTGATCACTGACGAAGTTCGGGCGGGAGGACGCATTCCGCTAATTATTGGGCGGAGTCTCACCGACAAAACTCGTGCTGCACTGGGACTCGAACCCAGTGATCTGTTTATTCGTTCCACGCTGCCTGTGGATACGGGCAAAGGGTTCACGCTGGCGCAAAAGATGGTCGGCAAAGCCTGCGGTTTACCCGGCGTGCGACCTGGGATGTCGTGTGAGCCTATGATGACCACGGTGGGATCACAAGATACTACAGGACCAATGACTCGCGACGAATTGAAAGAGCTTGCTTGTCTGGGCTTCAGTGCTGATTTAGTCATGCAGAGTTTCTGTCACACTGCCGCCTATCCAAAACCCGTGGACATCAAAACTCATCATGACTTGCCTGACTTTATTTCATCGCGGGGTGGCGTTGCCTTGCGTCCCGGAGATGGCATCATTCACTCGTGGCTGAATCGGATGTTGATGCCCGACACCGTGGGTACAGGCGGCGATTCTCATACCCGTTTTCCGTTGGGCATTTCGTTCCCGGCGGGATCGGGATTGGTGGCATTTGCGGCAGCGATCGGAGTCATGCCCCTCGATATGCCCGAATCGGTTCTCGTCCGCTTTAAAGGCGAGATGCAGCCCGGAATCACTCTGCGAGATTTGGTGAATGCTATCCCGTATGTGGCGATTCAAAAAGGGCTGTTGACCGTCAGCAAAGAAAATAAACAGAACGTCTTTGCGGGTCGCATTCTCGAAATTGAAGGGTTGCCTGATCTCAAAGTTGAGCAAGCCTTTGAGCTAACCGATGCCTCTGCCGAACGGTCTTGCGCGGGATGCACGATCAAACTCAGCCCCGAAACGGTTTCGGAGTATTTGCGATCGAACGTTGCCCTGCTGACCAACATGGTGGCACGCGGCTATGAAGATGCCCGAACGCTCATGCGTCGCGTCGCCAAAATGGAGCAATGGTTGGCAAATCCGAGTCTTCTCGAAGCCGATGCTGATGCTGAATATGCCGAGGTCATTGAGATCGATTTGAGCGAGATTAAAGAACCGATCGTGGCGGCTCCTAACGACCCCGACAACATCAAATTGCTGTCAGAAGTAGCGGGAGACAAAATCGACGAAATCTTTATCGGCTCGTGTATGACCAACATCGGTCACTATCGCGCTGCCGCCAAAGTCTTAGAAGGCGTTCCTCCGGTCAGCAGTCGCCTGTGGATCTGCCCGCCGACTCGCATGGACGAACATCAACTTAAAGAAGAAGGCGTGTATGGCATCTTTGGCGCATCGGGTGCCCGCACTGAAATGCCGGGATGTTCGCTCTGTATGGGCAATCAGGCACGAGTGGGCGACAACACGACGGTCTTTTCGACTTCGACTCGCAACTTTAATAACCGGATGGGCAAAGGTGCCCAAGTCTATCTTGGCTCGGCAGAGTTAGCGGCGGCGTGTGCGTTGCTGGGTCGCATTCCCACGGTGCAGGAGTATCTGGAGCTGATGGCGAATAAAATCAATCCCTTTGCGGACGATCTCTATCGCTATCTCAACTTCGATCAGATTGCTGGCTTTGGAGATGAGGGTCGGGTGATTCCGTTAGAGGAGATGCCTCGCATTGAGGACATTTTAGGAATGCCTGCGGTGGTTCGTTAAATTAAGTAGGTGAGCGATTTGTAGAAGGTACGATCGCTCACCCGATAATATAATGCTGCAACCATCGGCAGTAGACGAGTCAGCTACCAATGCTCAATAATCAGGCAAGCTGTAAGAATTAGTAGAGTATGTGTTTAGGGTGTTAGGCTGTTTATACAGATTTCCTGATTGTTCGATATGCAGTGGAAACCGATAGAGGATTTAACGTCAAGTTGGGAAGAGTTAGCTAGTGCTGAGTTGCCACCTCTCGTGACTGTTTGGGATGAACAAGCACAGCGCCTTCGTTCATCTGGCGAATTCAAAGCCTTTATGGAGAGGTTGCGCCGAGAAATTGCTATTGAAACCGGAATTATTGAACGTTTGTACACTATAGATCGAGGAGTCACTCGGTTACTAATTGAGCAAGGGATTAATGAGTCATTGATTCCCCATGGAATGACAGATCGTCCAGTTAAGCAAGTTGTATCTTTAATTCAAGATCAAGAAGCGGCAATTGAAGGACTGTTTGATTTTGTAGGTGGACAGAGAACACTATCAACTTTCTACGTTAAACAATTGCATCAACTTTTGACACAGAGCCAAGACAGCACAGAAGCCCTAGTTCCATCTACAGGACAAATAATTCGTGTCCCTCTCATACAAGGTGACTGGAAGCGACAGCCTAACAACCCTATGAGGTTAGATGGTTCTATTCATGAATACTGTCCTCCAGAACAAGTAGCATCCGAAATGGATCAGCTAGTTGGATGGCATCATCAACATCGGACGCAAAAAATTCCTCCTGAAGTTGAAGCAGCATGGCTACATCATCGTTTCACACAAATTCATCCATTTCAAGATGGTAACGGTCGGGTTGCTCGATGTCTTGCTAGTTTGGTGTTTATCCAAGCCGGGTGGTTCCCTCTAGTTCTCACTCGTGATGATCGAGCAGTTTATATTGCCGCTTTAGAGCAAGCAGATGAAGGTAATTTGGCAAGCTTGGTTAAGTTGTTCTCAAAGAGTCAAAAACAATCATTTATTCGTAGTCTTGGTTTGTCTGAACAAATCCTTTCAGAAGCAAAACGTGCCCAAGCTGTCATTGCTTCCATAGCCGAAAAACTTAAACAGAATCAATCAGCTACTATTCAGGATCGATGTCAGAAAGTCGAAGGTTTCGCTGCAAATCTATTTAAAATTGCGTCTAGTCGCCTAAAAGATATTGAAGATGAAATCAGATTATCTATACAGAATTTAGTGAATGATGCTCAAGTTTTTACAGTCTTTGCACCGGAGAATGGATCTAAGTCGCACTATCATCGGTATCAAGTTGTAGAAACAGCCAAGGGACTAGGGTATTTTGCTAATCTTCGCCCCTATCACACCTGGATACAATTAGTTATAAACGTTGAATCATCAACAACTATTCTACTTTCATTTCATGTTTTGGGTCATGAATATCGTGGATTACTTGTGTGTTCTGCCTGTGCGTATCATAGAGATAATACTGAAGAGGGTGAACGCAATATTAATGATATCCAGCCCTTAACAGATTCTCTGTTTCAATTTTCCTATGCTGATGAAGAGGGAAATCTTGCAGAACGTTTTAAGCAGTGGTTGGATGATGTGATTGTCACTGGTTTGGAGTACTGGAATAATAGTATCTGATTTGGAAGCAGCAATAAGGGATATTTAGCGAGAATAAGTGCTAGAAAACGCAGCACAACCTTGTCAAAGCCCTCAGCGGTGTAAAGCTCATGGTTTAGTGGATGAATATTGAAGAAGGTTATGGTGGGTGATGAAGTTCAAAGTAGTTTTTCCTGGGGTTTCACAAGAGTTCGATCATGGGTTGATGCCTTAGAGATCGCAAAGTCGCTCATGCCCAGATCGAGGTCTACAAAACGGCTTTTGACACCTATTAAGGGAGCCGAGTTTTCCAAAGGGGTAATCGACGGCTCCCCAGC
>JBBRMC010000170.1:0-7093 GCA_038231055.1 Leptolyngbyales cyanobacterium | reverse complement strand
CTGAAATTTGCCCATGCTGCTGTCTCTGCAAATCGAAAATTTTGCCTTAATTGATCGTCTAGAGTTGGACTTTGGCTCAGGCTTACACGTCTTGACAGGTGAAACGGGCGCAGGGAAATCAATTATTTTAGACGCGATCGACGCTGCTCTAGGGGGCAAAGTCACCAGTCGAGCCGTTCGCACTGGGGCAGAACGCGCCTCAGTCGAGGCAACCTTTCGGATTGATTCTGCCATGAAAAACTGGCTAGAAGTCGAGCAGATCGATCCCCTGGACGGTTCTCTGTTAGTCTGCACTCGCGAAATCGTTGCCAGTGGTGGTGGACAACGCAATCGATCGCGCGTCAACGGGGTGCTCGTCAACAAACAGCAGATGGAGTCATTGCGCGATCGCCTGGTCGAAATCACGGCTCAAGGGCAAACGGTGCAGTTAGGGCAGCCAAGCCTCCAGCGAGATTGGTTAGACAGCTATGGAGGGGCGGCTCTACTCAAACAACGCGATCGCGTCAGTCAGGCATTGATTGCCTACCAGCAAGCCTCTCAAGCCCTCGAAAAACGCCGCCACTCTGAGCAACAGCGCCTTCAACAGCTTGATCTATTTGAATATCAACTCCGAGAACTCAATGTTGCTAATCTCAGTGACCCTGATGAAATTGAGCAGCTAGAACAGGAGCGAAAACGCCTCGGTCACAGTGTCGAATTGCAGCAGCAAAGCTACCAGGCATACCAAGCGCTTTATCAAAACGAAAATGGGGATGATGCGTGTTCTGACCTTTTGGGTAAAGCTCAATCCCTTTTGACAGATATGTTGCGCTATGACGAGCAGATCCAGCCGATTTTGGATCTCGTTACATCAGCCTTGGCGCAAGTCGAAGAAGCCGGACAGGAAATCAACGCTTATGGAGATGGGCTAGAAACCGACCCTCAACGGCTGCAAGAAGTTGAAGAACGGATTGTTGAACTCAAGCAGATTTGCCGTAAATATGGTCCGAGCTTAGCGGATGCGATCGCGCTTCAACAATCCCTTCAAGCTGAACTAGAAGGACTCACCGGAGCCGGACAATCTCTCGAAGAACTCGAACAAGCTGCCCACGATCGCAAAGCTGAATTAACAGAAGTCTGTGCGACATTAACTCACCTTCGCCAAACTGCCGCCAAGGATTTAGAAAATCGGCTTGTGGCAGAGCTAAAGCCTTTAGCGATGGAAAAAGTTCAGTTTCAAGTCGGGATCACGCCTATTTCACCGACTTCGGCAGGAGCTGATCGTATCACTTATTTATTCAGCCCTAACCCTGGTGAACCCTTGCAGTCTCTTACCGAAACTGCCTCTGGGGGTGAGATGAGCCGATTCCTGTTAGCATTACAGGCTTGTTTCTCGCAAGTCGATTCGGTTGGGACTTTGGTCTTTGACGAGATTGATGTAGGCGTTTCGGGGCGGGTTGCTCAAGCGATCGCTGAAAAACTGCATCATCTCAGCCGTCACCACCAAGTCCTCTGTGTGACTCACCAGCCGATCGTGGCAGCGATGGCAGATCATCATTTCCACGTCGATAAGCAGGTCATTGATCTCAACGGCAACGGGAATGGGGCAGCAAAAGGCAAGAAGCAGAAGGCAAAAGACGCATTGGTTGAAGAAACTGGGTCTGCGGTGGACATACCTGAAATTCGGACGGTGGTGCGGGTGAGTGCCCTCGATCGTCAACAGCGACGAGAAGAGTTAGCACAACTTGCAGGCGGACACTCTAGCGGCTCTACGAATGGCTCTAACGAAGATGCGGCTTCTGCCTTTGCTGAATCTCTCCTCGCTCAAGCCGCTAGCCTTCGAGAAGATGGATTAGTTCAAATCGCTGATCCCGCCTCTGAGCCAGCGCGAAAACCTCGATCGTCTAGGGCAAAAACCGCAAAGAAAGCCTGAGTTAAAAATTCTTTGCATATTTTCTAATTTTGGATAAGAATAACGTGAGAGCGCCGTCTAAGACGATACTTGGTAGCAACTTCTACACAAGAAAAAATAGCTGGCGATCGCCCTCGATTGTCGGTAAGAAAGTCGCTCAAACTCGTCATAAAGATATTGATGAGGGAATGCTGAGATCAGCGCTAGACTTAGCGCACAGATTGACTTAAGAGATCACATTTCTTCTTAAAGCGATCATCTCGTCTGTTTCCTTGTAGGAAAGGACTCTTGACCGATGTCTTATCGCGAAGTGCTCAAGAAACAAGCCTCGTTTCCTCACTATGTAGAAATTGGTACATCTAGTCTCTGGTCATCACGTCACAATCGTCCTAAATTGAACGTGTCTTCTAAACGCTCGATCGTAACTCACGCTCCTCTTATTGCTCCGTTGCTTGTTCAGACAGAAGGAATTCCTTTAGCTTCTCCCTGAAATCGTTATGACTCCTGCATCTCCCCATTTCCCTAACCGAAATTCTAGTGATGTTGTTAAAGATGCGGCTATTACAAATAGTCCTTCTCCTCTGATTGGCGATCGCAATTCTAGCTCATCAACCTCTACAAACTCCTGTGACGATAATGCTGCGTGGAGCCGCCCACTCATAGAACCCTCTGCCTTCGCAATTGCGCCTCATCTCCCCTCTGAGTCTGCTTTGGCAACCGCTAGCAAGAGTTCGTTGTCGTCACCTAAGGGCAAGTTTGCTTCTTTCCTCGCCCCGCTAACGCAGGACAAGTTTAAAGAGGTTGTTCATGAGGTTGAGCAAAAGCTAAGAATCGTCAATCAAACCCTCTCAATGCTTGATGCACAAGGGTTTGACACTATCTTAGAAGAGATGCTCAACTCGATCACTACTAAAACCGGGGAGTTGCTCAATGCCGATCGCGCCACTATTTACTTGCTAGACGAAGAGAAAAACGAACTCTACACCACCGTCGCTGAAGGAAATGAGGGGCGTGGGCTTGAAATTCGGTTTCCCGCCGATCAAGGTATTGCTGGAGAAGCCGCTACCTTTAAACGAGGAATCAATATTCACTACGACTTTTTTGACGACCCTCGATCGACGCAAGCAAAAATTCAGTATCAGAAGATTGGGTATCGCGCCTACACCATGCTGACCTTGCCTCTCCTCAATGATGATGGAGATCTGGTAGCCGTGATTCAACTGATCAACAAGCTCAAGCCGGGATGCGATCGTTCGGCTCCTCTTGACGAACGAATTGATCTCGATGGCTTTACCCATCATGATGAGCAGCTTTTTGTCGAATTTGCTCCTTCTATTCGGTTAATTTTAGAGTCGTCTCGATCGTTCTATATCGCCACGCAAAAACAACGGGCAGCCAACGCGCTGATTAAAGCCACCCAATCGCTAAGTCAAAGCAGTTTGGATTTAGACGACACTCTCCGGCGAGTCATGGACGAAGCCAAAAAGCTGATGAACGCCGATCGCAGCACCCTATGGCTGATTGACCGAGAGCGAGACGAGATTTGGACTCGCGTGGATCTGGCAGACGGCAGCTTAAGAGAGTTACGGTTCCCGATCGGGGTTGGCTTTGCAGGTCAAGTCGCTGCCTCTGGTGAAGTCATTAATATCCCCTTTGATCTCTACGACCACGAAGGAGCGGAAACTGCCAAAAAAACTGACCAAGAAACAGGCTACCGGACGTGTAGCCTTCTGTGTATGCCGATTCATAACGCAGATGGCGACCTGATTGGGGTCACTCAACTCGTCAATAAAAACAAACAAGGATACTTTCCTGATTACAATCCCAGCGATTGGCCCGCAGCGCCTGAGTTTTGGAAAGCTAGCTTTAATCGCAGTGATCAAGACTTCATGGAGACCTTCAACATTCAGGCGGGGGTCGCTCTGCAAAATGCAAAACTGTTTGAGACGGTTAAACAGCAAGAGCAGATGCAGCGAGACATTCTCCGATCGCTTTCAAATGGCGTGATCTCCACGGATAAAGAAGGTCACATCATCGCTGCGAATGAAAGCGCCAAGAAGCTATTGGGTTTAGACAGCAAAGAGCTAATAGAAGGGCAATTAATCTCAGAGCTGATGCGGATGGAGAAAGGGGATTTCTCGAAGTGGTTTTGCATGGCAATTAATGACAAAAACCGCCAGCAATATTATCCTGATCAAACCCTACAGTCCGTTAAAGGCGAAGAACATCACAGCATTAATTTATCGATTAATACGATCGCCGATGCCAACGACAGCAAAAAGATCTCTGGTGTGCTCGTCGTCATGGATGACATCAGCGATGAAAAGAGACTTAAAAGTACGATGTATCGCTACATGACTCAAGAACTGGCAGAACAGTTGTTAGAGAACCCCGACGCTGCCAAGATGGGGGGCGATCGTAAAGAAGTCTCAGTGTTGTTCTCTGACATTCGCAGCTATACGACGCTCACCGAAACTCTAGCGGCTGAAGAAGTCGTCGAACTGCTCAATCAATATTTTGAGTCGATGGTCGATGCTGTGTTTGCCCACAAAGGCATTCTCGACAAATACATCGGAGACGCGATCATGGCAGTTTTTGGGTCGCCATTGCCGTTGGATGATCATGAGTGGATGTCGGTGCAAACCGCCGTTGAGATGCGTCACCGCCTCACAGACTTCAATGCAAAACGTCAGTCGGAAGATAAGAAGACGATCAAAATCGGCATTGGCATCAACTCCGACACCGTCATCAGTGGCAACATCGGCTGTAGCAAACGCATGGAGTTTACAGCGATCGGAGATGGGGTCAATCTCGGCTCTCGGTTAGAGGGAGCCACCAAGCTCTATGGCACTGATATTGTGATTAGTGAGAGCACATATCGCCCCGTCAGCGATCGCATCTGGACGCGCGAACTGGACTTCATCAAAGTCAAAGGCAAAAACAACCCGGTTGCTATCTACGAATTGGTCGGACTGCGATCGGAAACCGTTTCTGACCAAAAACAGCAGGTGATCGAGCACTACGACAAGGCTCGACGGCACTATTTAAATCGCAAATTTGCTTTCGCGATCGCTGAATTTGCAGCCGTTTTAGAAATTGATAGTCAAGATAAAGCGGCAGCTCTTCACGTCGATCGCTGTCAGCATTGGCTTAAAAATCCTCCCCTCGGAGAGTGGGACGGAGCTTGGGCGTTAACCGAAAAGTAGGCATCAAAAGAAAAATAAAAGTTTGATGTACTGACTCACATCCTTAAACAGCAGTGTTATCCTTGACCCGAAGCACTCGATCTCATCTAAATGCTTGGCGATCGGTAAACCACATTAGATGTTCCTTCCTGAGCTATTTCTAGAACGCAGTTTACCAATCTGTCTCAAAACGATTTACCCCTCTTTATAGTTCTATGCTCGACTCAGATCATCCCACGAACAACGGTCTAACCTCAGTGGAACCCAATACTTCCACCGAACAGATTGAAGGCAGTTTGAATAATGCTTCTAATCTTAAGAGCCTTATTCCTACTAACGTCAGCTACAACAAAAAAGCAGTCATTGAACGGCTGATTGCGCTTCATCTTTCTCATGATTAAAGTTTTTCAAGCCTCCTCTGAGGGTTAGCCCGGTTGGGTCTATCAATCTTTCAGCGCATTGCGAAATCTAGCCGCAGTGCTCTGTAGTCTTACCTGAATGCAGTACCTCGTCTCTACATGGTCTCAGTTAGGTAGAAAGATGATGACCAAAGACAAATCTCTCCAGCTTCTTCGAGAATTGATCGAGCGCGTCGAGACCGCCGACACAGATGATTTCTTTGACTTAGCGCAAATTGCAGGGTTAAATCCGCTCCGAGATTTTTCTGAAGCAAATTTAGTTGCGATCGATTTGCGTTCTAAAGATATGTCGGGTGCTGATCTGGTGGGCGCTAATTTGGCAGGTGCTCATTTGATTAATACCAATTTCACCAGTGCCAATCTGATTAGTGCCAATCTCACCGGCACTATGCTAATCAATGCCACACTGACTGAGGCATCGTTGATTGGTGTAGATTTGACTGCTGCAAACTTGATGAAAGCAACGTTAGTCAGCGCCAATCTCACAGGTGCAACGTTGGTCAATGCAAATCTTAGCTATGCCGATGTCCGTCGCAGCACGTTTACCGGCGCTAGACTGATTGGGGCAAACTTGAGCGAAGCAAACTTTGGTCACGCCGATTTGCGCCGTGCGATTTTGATTGACAGTGATTTGAGTGGTGCCAGTTTCTATGGCGTAGACCTGAGCAGTGCTGACTTGCGGGGAGCGATTCTCATCGATACAGATTTGGTTGGGGCAAGAGTCGAGAGAACTCGATTTGGATCAAATGTAGAATTCTCTAAAGAGCTACGGCGCGATCTAAGGCAACGAGGCGCGATTTTAGAAGATTAAATAAAAGCCCAATAGAGAAACTGATTCTCTGTTGGGCTTAACAACAGTAAGTAGGTAAGTGGAATTAAATGTGAGATGGATGTAGGTTGGGTTGAGGGACGAAACCCAACACCCGCATGGGTTACGCTATCGCTGACCTATCCCACAAATAATTGTGCCTCCCTACTTAGCAAGAGCCAGTGGGAGTAGCCCAAAGAGCAATTTTTACCAGTCTGAAGACCGCTTTTTATGGGATATCTCACCCTCATAAGGTTGAGTCCCGCTAGGGGGATAGGCATCGTCGTTTAGCCCAAAGATGCGAGTTAGGGCACCAGAAACGTAGGTGATCACGTCGTCAATTAGTTTGGGAAGGCGCATAAGATTTACCTCTAAACCAGGTAGGTTATATGGAGAGCAAACAGTTGGTGTAGGGGACTTGTAGTGCTCTTGCTTGTATATAAAATTATGCAGGATTTTATTGATTTTGCGATCGTAAAGACTTAATTGTTTAGATTTGCTTTCAATCTGTTCTTAGCGGCTGTCAGAGTTTTGTGGGCTTATTGAGCTTGAGTCAAGGCGAGAGCGACGCGATCGTCAGGGTCAACGTTTAACGATCATTCTCCTCAAAATGGACATTTTTGATAAAAACCACTAAAAATCTAATTTTTCTAGACTCCAGATGTAGACGAAATAAGACATTTTCAGAAGATTTGCGTTAAGTAAACGAGAAAGACTAGCTCTTTGCTTGCTTAATTTTGGTTCTTTTGACTATAATTCAGAAAGCCCCCATCAATACGACTACGATGCT
>JBBRMC010000169.1:0-7096 GCA_038231055.1 Leptolyngbyales cyanobacterium | reverse complement strand
TACAGAGCCAGAAATCAAAGGTCGGGTTGAGTCAGGTTCTAACTGCGAGGCTTCGACCGAAGTCGGCAAGTTGGTGGCTCAACGGGCGATCGCTAAGGGCATTCAAAAAGTGGTCTTCGATCGCGGGGGCAACCTCTATCACGGACGGGTAAAATCGCTAGCCGAAGCTGCCCGCGAAGCTGGTCTAGACTTCTAGGAGAAACAACATGGCAAAAGGTCGTAAGAGCAACAAGCATCGCGAAGAGAAATCAGACTGGCAAGAGCGGGTCGTGCAAATCCGTCGGGTGACCAAGGTGGTTAAGGGCGGTAAAAAACTCAGCTTTCGCGCGATCGTCGTCGTCGGGAACGAAAAGGGGCAAGTCGGCGTAGGAGTCGGCAAAGCCAGTGACGTGATCGGCGCAGTCAAGAAAGGCGTAGCAGATGGCAAAAAGCACCTCGTTGAAGTGCCTTTAACCAAATCGAATTCTATTCCTCACCCAGCTCAGGGTGCAGGCGGTGGTGCAAAAGTAATGATGCGCCCCGCCGCTCCGGGTACCGGAGTCATTGCTGGGGGAGCGGTTCGCACCGTTCTCGAACTCGCGGGTGTCAAGAATATCTTGGCGAAGCAACTGGGTTCTGGCAATCCTCTTAACAATGCGCGGGCTGCGGTCAGCGCCTTAGATAACCTCCGCACCTTTGCTGATGTGGCAGAAGAGCGAGGCGTTCCGATCGAGAATCTCTACGCAACTTGAGCAAATGGTGAGTCGTGAGTTTTTACGGTTCACCGTTTTCTTGAATAGTCCTTATTTAAGAGCAACAGAATTATGAGATTAGAAGATGCTGCGCCTCAAGAAGGCTCAACCAAGCGCAAGCGCCGAATTGGTCGAGGCATTGCGGCAGGACAAGGTGCAAGCGGCGGCTTTGGAATGCGAGGTCAAAAGTCTCGATCGGGTCGCCCGACTCGTCCCGGTTTTGAAGGAGGTCAAACTCCTCTCTATCGCCGTTTGCCTAAATTAAGTTATTTCACCGTCATCAATCGGAAGCATTTCACGATCTTGAACGTCGGTGATTTAGCATCTCTTCCCGCCAATACTGAAGCGAATTTATCTTCACTCATGGATGCTGGAATCGTCACGACCGATGATGGTCCGCTCAAAATTTTGGGCGATGGAGATCTATCAGTGAAGCTGACCGTTCAAGCAACTGCGTTTACAAAAGGTGCTCGCGCTAAAATTGAGGCAGCAGGTGGAACGTGTGAAGTGTTAGCTGGCAAACCGACTTGGCATCGCGCTAAAGCGTAGATCGAAAGTCTGTAACAGGTCATCTGAAAGGTTGTATAAACGTCGTCCTTCGATTTGGAGGATGACGCTTTGCAGTCTGTGGCACCTGCCGATGAGTGATTTTGCGAGACCACTGCGAGTGTATGTAAGAGGTATCCCTTTATGGTCGTTAGTCGAGATAAAGCTCCAACCGCGCAGGAAACCTTTGTTCAGATGGCTCAAGCCGCCGGACTGAGAGGGCGTTTGCTGTTGACCATTGGCTTGTTGATTCTGGTTCGTCTGGGCATCTATATTCCGCTTCCAGGCATCGATCGCGCCGCATTTGCCGCCAACATTCAAGGCAACTCGGCTTTGAGTTTTGTTGACTTATTCGCTGGGGGTGGTTTAGGAACGTTGGGGATTTTTGCCTTAGGCATTCTTCCTTTTATTAATGCCTCAATTATTTTGCAACTGCTAACTGCTGCAATTCCAGCTTTAGAAGATTTGCAGAAGAACGAAGGTGAGGCAGGACGACGCAAAATTTCTCAAATCACGAGATATGTAGCAGGGGGATGGGCAGTCGTTCAGAGTTTGATGCTGACGATCGGGCTACTCCGTCCGTTTGCGTCTGATCCCGGTCCACTATTCATCACTGAAACGGTGCTGGCGTTAACCGCAGGTTCGATGTTTGTGATGTGGGTAGGCGAGTTGATCACTGAGCGCGGCATCGGTAACGGGGCTTCTCTGCTGATTTTCCTGAACATTGTTTCGACGCTGCCTAAATCGTTGGGCAAGACGTTTGAGTTGGCGCAGAGTGGCGATCGCAATGTGGTGGGCGGAGTCGTGATTCTGCTGCTCGTCTTTCTCGCAATGGTTATCGGCATCGTCTTCGTCCAAGAAGGGAGTCGCCGAATTCCAATTATTTCTGCGCGTCGCCAAGTGGGTCGTCGGACTTATTTGGAGAAAAGCAGCTATCTGCCGCTGCGTCTTAATCAAGGCGGTGTAATGCCAATTATTTTCGCCTCCACTGTTCTGACGCTTCCTGCGTTAGTTGCTCAAGCATTTCAGAATGCCTCGATCAGTCAGTTCATCAGCACCTATCTGGGTCCTACCTCCTGGCAGCACAGTGTTTTTTATCTCGTTCTGATTCTGTTCTTCAGCTACTTTTATGCGTCTTTGGTGGTTCAACCCGATGAGATGTCGAAGAACCTGAAGAAAATGGGCGCGAGTATTCCAGGTATTCGTCCCGGAAAAGCGACGACTGAGTACATTGAACGCGTCTTGAATCGGTTGACGTTTTTGGGTGCCATTTTCTTGGGCATTGTAGCGATCGTGCCCACGTTTGTCGAAACTGCAACGCGAGTTCCGACCTTCCAAGGGTTTGGGGCGACATCGCTGCTGATTTTGGTAGGCGTTGCGATCGATACTGCCAAGCAGATTCAGACTTACGTCATCTCACAACGATATGAAGGAATGGTGAAACAATAGTGGCGCGATTAATCTTTCTAGGTCCACCTGGGGCAGGAAAAGGAACCCAAGCGAAAGTCTTGGCTGACTCGCACCATATTCCTCACATCTCAACGGGGGATATTTTGAGAGCAGCCGTTTCTCAAGAGTCCGACCTGGGCACCAAAGCCAAAGGCTATATGGATCGGGGCGAACTAGTTCCAGATCAACTCGTAATCGATTTGATTCGAGAGCGATTAGGGCAACCCGATGCTCAACCCGGTTGGATTCTAGATGGATATCCGCGCACTGTTGTGCAGGCAGACTCGCTGGATGGACTGCTCATAGAGCTAAACCAGACTTGCGATCGAGTCGTCAACTTCGATGTTCCCGATGAAGCGTTGGTCGAGCGAATGCTCAGTCGAGGTCGTAAAGATGACAACGAGGACGTGATTCGTCGCCGCCTTGAAGTCTACCGGGAGCAGACCGCACCCTTGATTGTCTATTATCAGGCGAGTGAGAAGCTGACAACGATCGACGGCAGTCAATCCATGCAAGAGGTAACGACCCATCTCAGTAAAATTGTTTAGCAATCTCTCAGCCACCGTTTGTTGATTGCAGGCGTTGAAGGTAGAAGCTTAACGTGAGTCTTTACCACAGATTGAGATGAACAAACCGTGCTTGAGAGACTAAAAACAAATTTAATGATCTAAACTCAAAGAGGCAGACAAAAATCCGCAGGGGTTCTGTTGACTTCTGAAATTATTCACAGTACTGGAGGCACTCAAGTTTGTCTAAGCAAGATCTCATCGAAATGGAAGGAACCGTCATTGATTCCTTGCCGAATGCGATGTTTCGCGTTGACCTTGACAACGGGTTTAACGTGTTGGCACATATTTCAGGGAAGATTCGCCGCAATTACATCAAAATCCTACCCGGCGATCGGGTCAAGGTTGAACTTACTCCCTACGACCTAACAAAAGGTAGAATTACCTATCGGTTGAGAAATAAGAAGTAGGGTTCACAAAAGCCTTTTAAACCCAGTCATAGAATGATCTCTTTGACAACTCCTATAAAAAATTGTTAGGATATTGTGTTTGTTGCAGTGTTGCCAGGTTAGGGCATGAAAGTTCGAGCGTCAGTTAAGAAGATTTGTGAAAAGTGCCGCGTCATCCGCCGTCGGGGTCGCGTCATGGTGATTTGTGAAAACCCCAAGCATAAACAGCGTCAGGGCTAGATCAAGGTTTGGTCAGAGAAGACGAGGACTTCTGTGACCAGGGTTTTGTGTGATTGTAACCATCCTCAAGCAGTTCAAGTTAGGGAGAGAGAAGCGTGGCACGGATTGCCGGAGTAGACCTTCCCCGCGATAAGCGCGTCGAGATTGGTCTAACTTACATTTACGGAATTGGATTGACCCGAGCAAAAGAGGTGATCGCCAAAACAGGCGTAAACCCTGACACTCGCGTCAAGGATTTGAGTGATGCAGATGTTTCGACTCTCAGAGAAGCCGTTGAGAGTGGCTATCAGGTTGAAGGCGACCTGAGACGCATGGAAAACATGAACATCAAGCGATTGATGGACATCGGCACCTATCGGGGTCGTCGTCATCGTCTGGGCTTGCCCGTGCGTGGACAGCGAACTCGCACTAACGCTCGGACTCGTCGGGGTGGTCGTCGTACCGTTGCAGGTAAGAAGAAGGCACCCGGTAAGAAGTAATTAATTCCTGGCAACTGTGTAGTTGCGCTTGAGACTGGTGCTCAGGCAAGTTGCCAGCTTAATCACACATTGATTTAGAACCTTAGATCTAGAGTTTAGACATGGCGAGACAACCAACCAGAAAGACCGGACCCCGTAAGCAAAAGAAAAATGTGCCGAGCGGGGTGGCATATATTTCATCCACCTTTAACAACACGATCGTCACCATCTCTGACACAGGTGGTGAAGTCGTGTCTTGGGCATCGGCTGGCTCCAGTGGATTTAAAGGCGCAAAAAAGGGGACTCCGTTTGCAGCTCAAACGGCGGCAGAGAGTGCAGCCCGTCGCGCAATGGATCAAGGAATGCGCCAATGTGAAGTCATGGTTAGTGGACCGGGAGCCGGACGTGAAACGGCGATTCGGGCGCTGCAAGGCTCTGGGTTGGAAATCACCCTGATTCGTGACGTGACTCCCATTCCTCACAATGGTTGTCGCCCACCCAAGCGCCGTCGAGTATAGTTGCGCGAATTTCTATAGTGAGTGATGAACGCTGCGATGTGTTTTTCAACCCATCACAGCGAAATGTGATTTCAGAGTCAAATGAGGGCAAGTCACCCTCAGCGAGAAGGAGAAGGAGGTCACTCCGTGGCACAGTTTCAGGTTGAATGTGTAGAGTCCACTACGGACAAAGACCAGAGCCAATATAGTAAGTTTGTTCTGGAACCCCTCGTGCGTGGTCAAGGAACCACTGTCGGAAACGCATTGCGGCGGGTGTTGCTCTCTAATTTAGAAGGAGCAGCCGTGACAGCAGTGCGAATTGCCGGTGTCAGCCATGAGTTCGCCACGATCCCAGGGGTGAGAGAAGACGTACTCGACATCATGCTGAACATGAAGAAGTTGGTTTTTAGGAGCCACTCTTCCCAGCCTCAGATTGGACGTTTGCTTGTGCAAGGTCCGGCAACGGTGACCGCAGAACAGTTCGATTTGCCATCAGACGTAGAATTGGTCGATCCCGATCAGTACATCGCGACTTTAGCTCCTAACTCAACGTTAGAGATGGAGTTTAGAATCGAAAAAGGCAAGGGTTATCGGACAGTTGACAAAGCTCGTGAAGATGCAGCTGCGCTCGATTTTCTCCAAATTGACTCTGTTTTCATGCCTGTCCGTAAGGTGAACTACAGTGTTGAGTCTAGAGCAGGCGGATTTCTAGAGAAAGACCGTCTGATCATGGAGATTTCAACGAATGGCAGTTTGACTCCTCAGGAGGCGTTAAGTCAAGCGGCAACAATGCTGGTCGATCTGTTTAACCCACTCAAAGACATTCCGTCTGAGCCAGTAGCCGACGACTTTGCGGGCGATGAAGGTCCTGAGAGCCAAATTCCGATCGAGGAACTTCAGCTCTCGGTTCGTGCCTATAACTGCCTCAAGCGGGCACAAATCAATTCCGTCGCTGATCTGCTCGACTACACTCAGGAAGACCTGCTCGAAATAAAGAATTTCGGTCAGAAATCTGCCGAAGAAGTGGTTGAAGCCCTTCAGCAACGCCTAGGAATTACCCTACCGATGGAGAAATCCTCGAAGACTAGTTAGTTTCTTAACTCGTTTGTGGGGATATTCGCATTGAATATCCCTACACATCCCACAGCGGACAATACTGTCCTTGACTTTTGTAACCGAACTCTTCCCCTAAAGCTATGCGGCACCGTTGTAAAGTTCCAATGCTTGGTAAACCTGCGGATCAGCGTCGAGCGCTCTTGAGAGCCTTGACCACTGAACTGATTCGCAACGGTCGGATCAAAACGACTAAGGTTCGCGCTCAGGCTCTTCGATCGGAAGCTGAGAAAATGATCACGCTCGCTAAAGATGGGTCTCTTACCGCTCGTCGTCAAGCGATGGGATACATCTTCGACAAGCAACTCGTTCATGCGTTGTTTGAGCAAGCGCCAGAGCGATACGCCGATCGTCAGGGTGGTTACACTCGCATTCTTCGCACTGTCCCTCGTCGCGGCGACAACGCTGAGATGGCAATCATCGAGCTAACCTGATTTCTTTCCCCATGCTGGCTGCTGCATCACAATCCACTCAACGGGTTGCCCTGGTCATTCAATACCTGGGCACCCATTTTCATGGGTGGCAACGGCAGCCAAATCAACGCACGGTGCAGGAAGAGATTGAGACAGCGTTGCGATCGGTACTTAACCGCCCTGTGGTTATTCACGCGGCAGGAAGAACTGATACTGGAGTTCACGCAGCCGCTCAAGTTGCCCATTTTGATGCAGAAACCTTGATTCCCGCCCATCGTTGGGCAGACGTTTTGAACTCGCGGTTGCCAAACGACATTCTAATTCGGGCTTCTGCGTTAGTCGATCCAACTTGGCACGCTCGATTTTCTGCCACGTGGCGACGCTACCGTTACACCTTATTTACGGAAGCGCGTCCAAACTTGTTTATCTGCCCCTTCGCGTGGCATTATTACCACGCACCATTGGACGAAACGCTGATTCAGGCAGCACTCGATCCGATGATTGGGCGGCATCACATGGCAGCATTTCATCGAGCGGGTTCGACCCGTCCCCACTCTTGGGTAGATATTCAGGCGGCAGAGTGTCAGCGTCAAGGGTCACTTGTGACGATCGAAGTGCAGTCTAGCGGATTTCTCTACGGCATGATGCGACTCTTGGTGGGTTTGCTGGTGCAGGTAGGGCGAGGAGAGCGATC
>JBBRMC010000168.1:0-7106 GCA_038231055.1 Leptolyngbyales cyanobacterium | reverse complement strand
TTCTGTGTCCAAGCCCCGTTAGGACGCATTAGTCCTCCTTTAGTCGCGACCAAAACCTGGCTCGTGTCACCCTCATATTGCTGAATGGCTTTGTGAATCAGCCGTTCGTTATGATGCTTGTCAGGCTCATCTAAGCAATAAGCATCGGCTGTGTCAATCAGATTAATGCCCAGATCAAGCGCTTTGTGAATGGTGACGATCGATTGTGATTCAGCAGGTCTGCCGCTAATAGACATGGGCATTCCGCCAAGGGCGATCGGAGCCAGCTCAATATTCGTTTGACCTAGCCGTCTCGTCGTGAATTGACTTACTCTATCTTTGGTTTCCATCAGAGTTGCCTCATTTATGCTTGTTCATTACAGGTGAGGATGGCGATCGCCACTTCACACTCAAGTTAGATCTCGTCTATAGATTGGTTGCAAACAGCATGAGTTTCTATTTAGGGCTAGATTTTGGCACATCGGGTGCTCGGTCAATGCTCATCGACATCAACGGAACGATTCAATATCAAACCCGTTATCTGTTTGAGCGTTCGTCTGTGGAGTTGGCTACAGATTGGCGAACGGCACTCTTTAGTTTAATTGAACAAACTCCACAGTCGCTGCGATCGCAGATTGGCGCGATCGCGATTAACGGCACATCTTCAACCGTGCTGCTCTGCGATGCAGACGGGCAAGCCATTTGTGAACCCATTCTCTATCACGATGCTCGTGCTGCTGACGTGCTGGATCAGGTGAGAGCGATCGCGCCCCCCAATCACACCGTTGTCAGCGCCACTTCTAGCCTTGCCAAACTCATTTGGTGGAGTCAACAACCCAGTTTTTCATCGGCTCACTTCTTTCTGCATCAAGCTGACTGGTTAGCCTATTTGCTGCACGGACAACTGGGTATCAGCGACTATCACAATAGCCTCAAGTTGGGCTACGACGTAGAGCGGCTCTGCTATCCTGACTGGATCGACGCGCTCCCGTTTCGAGCATTGCTACCTCGCGTCGTCGCACCGGGCACCCCCATTGGAGAAATCACGCCGACGATCGCGACCCAATTCGGTTTGCCCTCGACTTGCCTCGTCTGTGCAGGAACGACTGATAGCATTGCTGCATTTCTAGCAAGTGGAGCCAAATATCCCGGTGAAGCAGTGACTTCTCTCGGCTCAACGCTGGTGCTGAAGTTGCTCAGTCGAACCCGTGTCGAAGACAGCCGTTATGGAATCTATAGCCATCGACTTGGAGATCTATGGTTAGTGGGTGGAGCCTCTAATACAGGCGGAGCCGTCCTACAGCACTTCTTTAGCAATCAAGAGTTAGCAGAATTCAGTCGGCAAATTCCGCTAGATCGAGAGAGTCCGCTTGATTATTACCCTTTGCTCAAACCTGGCGATCGCTTTCCCATCAATGATCCCTATCTGTTGCCTCGGTTAGAGCCGCGCCCCACCGATCAAGTTATGTTCTTGCACGGATTGCTAGAGAGCATGGCTCGACTTGAAGCGGAAGGCTACCGCTTGCTACAATCCTTTGGTGCGAGTAAATTACTGCAAGTTTACACGGCTGGAGGAGGTGCGACTAATGAGTCTTGGGCTGCGATTCGAGAACGTCACCTGGGGGTTTCGGTGCGGCGATCGAGTCAGACTGAGGCTGCTTATGGAACGGCTAATCTGGTAATGCAAGCCCATAGTCGAGTTTTTTCATAAACAGAGAGTTCGTTTTCACAGTGGGAATACTGAAAACGAGCGAGGAAACTACCTCTTTTTAACAACATTCAGTATGTGGCGCGGGTTGATCAATTTACTTCAAAGCTTAAAAACCTATGGGGATCTGAGTCCTGATTTGCGACTCAGACAGCGTATTAATTCTGCATTGCGCGATCGACCATCCTATAGCTCAAGTGCATGGTATAGAACTTTTTGGCAACCCTTAGAGGTCTCTAGCGAGATTACAGCGTTTGTCTATCAGCAAATGGAAATCTATTCTGGCTTGGCGATGGCTCACGTCTTGCCTAGCGATCTCTTGATTGACGACCTCAACCTCCCCTTAGTTTGCTGGTTTGATTGGGAGTCGAATCTCTGTGACGATTTCTACGATCGCTTTGGAGTCGATATCAGCACTTGCTTTGACCCGCACCACTTTTCCACCGTTCAAGAACTTGTCGTTTTTCTCAACCACCAATTGCTCTCAGTGAACTACTCTTGAGATAGTGATTTGGGGTGAGTGGCAATGGATAAGCCATTAGATGTTGAGCAATCTCAAGCGGTTGCCAAGCAAGTCAAGACAAAAGGAAAAGCCAGCTTTGACAATGCGTATAGAGCGGCGTTGGTCACCGAAGACGCAACTTACGTGCAAGGGTTTTTGGTCTATGAGGGTGCACCCTTTAAGCCGATCGAGCATGGTTGGTTAGAGTTGAGCGATCGATTGGTCGATCCGACGTTTCCCCATCTCAATCGCAAAGCCGATCAGCTTTTTTATTTCCCGGCTCAACGGTTGACGGTTAAGCAATTAAAGAAAGCGATCGAGGAAGCTCAAGAAGACTATCCTGAAGACGACTCGTTGCCCATTTATGGGGCATCGCCTTACGAATATTATGGCGATGTGATGTTAGGCGGCAAAGAGTATGTCGAAGCGCATCAAGCCGCCGACGCAAAGTGCAAAGAATTAAACAAACCAAAGTCAAAGAACGGCACGGGTGATTAGTTTTTGCTTGTAAATAATTAGCCCACCTCATCGGTAGATCAGAGAGTCGGAAATCTTCTTCTGTCGCCATCTGTGTACCATCAGATGCCTAACGGTCTGCACGTCACCGATGGCATTACACTTTGTGTCATAACCGATAGCATATTCCTCCGTTCCCAGTGCACATATTTGTTAGACAGGTTTGATTTATAAATATCAATAATATATGCTATTTACACTTCTTCGAGAAGAAGCTTACAGAGCTTATCAATCAACCGATCATTGTCCCGAATCACATTGTCTGCCAAAACTTTTAGTGCAAGGATATTATCCCGCTTGGCATTATCCATTCTCTCATCAACTCCTATGAGTCTTGGTTGAATGCGGTAATACTTATCTTCAGGAATCAAATACTGAAGTTGAGAATGTACGGCATCACTAACACCATCAAAAACAACGTCTAGAATTGGTTGTGCCCATTTAGCTAATCCCCATGTTCTTGCCTGTTCATATGGAATTCTCAGAGAAAGCTCTCCAGTACCAAGTGAAATAAGTAAGAAATCATTTACATCTTTATAAACTCGTCTTGCCTCTGCATAACCATACAAAGTAGGATTATTGGCATAAACGCCACCATCCACTAAAGCATAATAATCTGATGAGTTAGGTTTATTTAGTTTAAGAGGCTCAAAATATGTCGGTGCAGCAGAAGTTGCCCTCCCAACCAATTTCATTGGAAAGTCTTCGCTAGCTCTTTTCTTTGCTTGACTACTGAGGAAAATCTGCGGACACCGACGTTCCAAGTCATAACTTGTGATTAGAACATCCTTTAAAGACTCACTGAGCCGAGTATCACCAAAGTAGGTATGCAAAACTTCTTCAAGTCCTCCATAGGGATATTTGGGATGAAGAGTTACTCCTGTGTTAGTCCAAATACCTTCAAGCAAATCAAGACGAAAGATTTTACTACCTTCCTTCTCATACAGACTTACCAATTTCTGAGCGCTATACTTTGGCTTTCCTTCAGAATCCAAATCTGGCTTATTGAGTCCCAAAGCTAAAATTCCACCAGTAGAAGTACCAGCAATTAAATCAAACAATTCTACAGTTGTTCTGTTTGTTCGCTTTTCAATCTCGGCTAACAACATTGCTGGTAGAATTCCCCGAATGCCTCCTCCATCGATCGACAAGATTTTAATCATGCTACAAAATCCTTGATCTCCAACCTGATAAGCTGAATATTTGATAAAGCTTTTAAGTCTAAGGTCTGGGTCTAAATTCATTAAGTATTGCTGCCTAACGATTGAGCGAGACCGCACTTAATCGTTGGGCAGCAATAGCTTTAGTTGGTAGTGCGGTTAACCTTGCGACGATCTTTCACGTGTCTGTTCCAATGAAAAGTTAAGGAGACTGACAGCTATGCCTCTTTTGACACAGTTGAAGACCGTATATCCGGTTGGGATGGTGCCTGTTGAATCAATCTCATCAATAGGCGCAATCCCTCATTGACTGCGGCAGAATCTGGAAAAATTGTTGCGACATCGGGATCTAGCTGAACCGTTAGGGTCGATCGTTTCCGCCCTTGACCCCGCGCTACAACTGGGAGTTGAGTAAAGTCATATTCAGGGCGTAAATCGTCATCTGTTTCAGAGTTCTGACTCATAAGCTTTACGTTCCTTGCGGGTAACTGGACGGGCACTAATTAAGCGTGTGATGCCTGCGCGGTCAGTGTAAGCAACAACTAATAGTCGTCCTCTGGCTGATTCTCCCATGATAATAAAACGTTGTTCTTGAAGAGAGTGTTCTGGATCGGCAAAGGTTAAAAACAGGGGATCGTCAAACACAGACGTTGCTTCATCAAAAGAAACATCGTGCTTGACAAGGTTGCTCCTTGCTTTTTCTTCATCCCAATCAAACACTGTCATTTCAATTTGCGACGACTTCTTTTCTCAACTTTCTGCCTATCTTGACTCAGGCTTTGCCTCATCTTTCGGGGTACACACATAGTCTACGACTGCGTAGGCACTGCTTCCGGGCTTTGGCTGAGAAAGCATTCCGCTATCACCATACTCAAACTTTTGAATCAGTTTCCTGTTTTTAGCATAGGCATTAACTTTTCTCATACGCTGGGCTTTGGTCGTGCAGTCCACTGACCAGCGTATGACAGCACCGTGTAAGGGCTGGTCAACTTTGGTGTCTAAAAAGGCGTTGTTTGGTTGAGGAAACTCACGATATTCCCAATACCAGACGCTGGAGCCATTGCGCTGAATCGAATTTGTATCGACAAAGAACTTGTCATTGACAGAATTTTCAGAGATTTTTGTCCATTCGACGGCAGAAGCGATCGGAGCATACGCCACCATTGCTCCAACCATGACCCATTGAAAAAGTTGTTTAATCACGATCGGTTAAGGCTTAGAAGAGGGTTGTTCGGCTGAGGGTTTGGGAGAGGGTTTAGACGCGCCTGCCCCCGATCGTTCGACAGATGCCTGCGCGTTTCGCATTGCCTGAATCGCAAACGGATCATTCGGACGCTCATCTAATGCCCGTGAGAAGTAGAGCAACGCAGTCGCCACATCTTTTTGCTGATCGGCAGCATAGCCCGCTTGCATATAGCGATCGAAGATGGGCATCTGATTGTCCTTAGTCGCTGGCTTAGTTGCCGTGGTTGGAGTCCGCCATTTATAGAGACTGACGACTTCCTCAACATAGGGCGCGACGGCTGTTTTGCTATAGCTCGTGGCATCACCTGTCATCCACCAAGCTGCGACTCGCCTCACCGCCATAAATTCGTTATTGCCACTGGCGCGATATTCGTCCCGCAGGGCATCGCGAATGACGCAAGTGACCACCGATCGTGCCGCTGTGGAGTTAGCTTCAAACTCCGTGGGTGAAAGCTGGCGACCTGTGCATTGCTTTGACCATCGAGACAGTGCGTCTGGCTTTACCTGCCATTCGCTATAGAGACCATCATTGTTAGTTGCCGTTTTGGGGGCTGCCTGCCGCAACGCTTCGACCATCTTTCCGACCTGCGTCTCTGAAACTTGAGCGTAAGCAGGCAGAGCGCTCAAAACGCTGATTCCAAAACTACCGATTAATCCGACCCATCGCGATCGCATAAATTGTCCTGTGGATTTAAAGCTGATAGATAATTTTCTTTGACGGCTCATCTTAGAAATGGTTGCTTCACTCAATCAAAAATTTTGTTGTGAAAGTAATGAGAATGAACCTTTTCAGAAGATTAAAAGATGCCTACCCAATCTAAGAGTGTCGCATTAATCAGGTAAGTTTGAGTTCAGTATTCACCATGTGAACAATATCACTTCTGTAATCATTGTTCATCTATTGGTAAACTTTGCTATCGAATTTCTCACAATCTGGGAGGTTTCCTCTAACCTTGGAGATAGAGAGTCTGGACTACCTTTTGTACAAAGTTGATTCTTTCAACGTTATCGATGCATCTGCAAAAAGGTCGTCTATTTTTGACTCTCATAATCATTACAAACGGGGGATGAAATCATGTCTCAACACCGTGCCGCAGAATTCTTTAAAGCTGTCAAGAAAGATCAAGCTCTGCAATCAAGAGTGCGAGCCACCAGCGATCCTAAAGCGTTTATTCAAATTGCCTCTGAGCGCGGTTATCAGTTTACAGAAGATCACTTAGACAGCGCTCTCGATCAGATTTCTCAAGCTGAACTTGCGTCTCTATTCAACCCTGGCGTGGGATGTCGCGAACGCATCGTTCCTCGATAGAAGATGAGTGCCTCCGTAGAGACGTTCTAGCGAAATGTCTCTGATCATACCTAGCTAGAACAAATGATCTAAAAACTTGTGAAAAATGTGATTGGGTCAGGGACGATCGCTTAGCATATCTTGAGAAACGCTGTGATGTTGTAGCGGTTCTTCTCAAAATCATGCTCAAACCTCGTCCCTTTCCGCTTGCGTTGCTCATTCTAGGGTTGACAACTGGCTGCACGGCTGAAGCGTCTAAATCGATCGCGCCTCAACCGATCTCCTCGCCAGCCTCCTTGCCGTTGAGTCAGAGTCCGTTTGTGCTGGCTGCGCTCACCTCACCTGATGCGGCGACGACGGGCGCGATTCAGCAATATCTCAAAAAACTGGCGAGTCAGGGATTTTCTGAGAAATCGCAGGGCGTTTGGATGCAGTCAGGCACCACCCTATTAGCCAACCATCAAGGTACAACGCCCCTATCAGCGGCATCGCTCACTAAAGTAGCGACTTCTTTAGCTGCGCTGCAAACCTTCGGCATTGACCATCGATTTGTGACCACCCTTGGAGCAACAGGTTCGATCGAGAACGGCGTTCTCAAAGGAGATTTGGTCATTCAAGGCGGCAGCGACCCTTTATTGGTGTGGGAAGACGCGATCGCGGTCGGTAATCTGCTCAATCAGCTACAAATCCGCAAAGTGACAGGCAGCG
>JBBRMC010000167.1:0-7117 GCA_038231055.1 Leptolyngbyales cyanobacterium | reverse complement strand
GGCGGCGCGATCGGACTATCCGACACCGTGGCAGTTCCTGAGAAGTCTAGTTTGCCATTGGTTTTAGTCGAGGCAATTTGGTTGCCAAACGTCGGAATGGTTTGGCTACTGGCTTTGCTATTGATGTCAAGCTGACCGTTATTCAAAAACGTATTATTGCCTGGGTCGGCAGACGTGCCCAGATCAGGACGAGCCTCGGAAATCGCAACCATGCCGTCTCGATCGTTGCCATCGACCACATTATTGCGAAGAATTGGGCGTGCCTTGCCTTGAATGACAATGCCATCTTTATTTTGAGTAATCCGGTTGCCGACCACTCGCGGAGCCGCGTTTTGCGCAATATTGATGCCAAACCCCGTTTTCTCAAAAATATTTTCCTGTAGCTCTGGGCGAGACGTGCCGTAGATGGTGATGCCGTTTGCCCCATTTTGATAGAAATAATTATTGCGAAGAATCGGCGCACTGCTACCCACCACAGACACCCCATCATGCCCACTGGCGGTGAACGTACTGTCACTCACTACAGGACTCGTAGATTCAACCCATAGTCCATAACCTTGGTTATTGGGATTGCTCACTGTGACCCCAGTTAACCCGGCTTGATTTGCGCCGACGATCGTCACATTCTGTCGCGCAAAACTGCGGCTTAAAAAGAATCCGCTACCTTTGATAATTACATTTTGACCGCGATCGCGAGGCTCTCCTTTGATAGTCGTCCCAGGCTTAAGTTGCAGAGGAAAGCTTTCTCCTGTTTCGGCGCTATAGGTTCCGGGTGCCAGCACGATGATGGTATTAGGCTGCACCACACGCAACGCTTGAGTAATCGTTTTGAATGGGGTCTGCTCACCGCCGTTGCTAGAGTCGGCTCCACTCGTCGGATTCACAAACAGCAAATTATATTGCGCTGTCTGACTCCTAGATAGTTGGGCAACCTGCAAGGGCGTTTGAGCAAGAGTGACTGACTGCCCGATCGCCACAGATCCACACAGCAGCGAAAGGGAGATATACATTGAACGATCGATTCGATCGGGGAACCAACTCACAGCTTTTTTCCTACACACGGCTTTAGGATGACAAAACACGGTTAACGGGGTGCAACTCAGAGCAATGGCTCTTGCAGTCAGAAAACAGTCATTCAATTCTGTCTACAGATTTCCAAAACGAGGCAAACTTCACAAAACTTAATCATTGAAAAACAGGAGTCAGAGAGTAGAGATCAGTCGATAAAGCTAACTCTATCTGCGTCAACTCAACCACAAAGCCAGTGGACTTATAGCAATCCTATTTAACTTATGACCCCAGAAACGTCCCCAACCCCAATTCCAGGGGCTAAGACTCCGATTCCCCCAAGTCGCGCCACAGTTTACCCCTTGAGGAACTGCGGCGCAACAACCTTGCTTCTCAGGTCTGATCTAGGATTGCTATTAGGATGACCTGTCCTGCTCTCTGCTCCCTTTGACTGTTACGATGAAAAATTCATAGGTTTGTTCCAATGGGCAACACAGATAGCCGCAGCCAATTTGCACAACCTGCGCTTTATCGAATTCTCGATGCCAACCTCGATCGTGCTCGCGAGGGGTTGCGCGTTATCGAAGAATGGTGTCGTTTTGGTCTCAACGATGCTCAACTAACCCAGCAATGTAAACATCTGCGGCAAGACCTTGCCCAATGGCACACGCCTGAGCTTCGCGCCGCCAGAAACACGCCTGATGACCCAGGCACAGCGTTGACTCACGCCCACGAAGAAAAGCGGGACAGCATTGAGCACGTCTTACAAGTCAACTTTTGCCGCGTTGAAGAAGCCCTGAGAGTCTTAGAAGAATATGGCAAAGTCTATAGCACGGGCATGGCGGCGGCTGTTAAGCAGATGCGCTATCAGGTTTACACCCTAGAAAGCAGCCTGATGACTCATCAGCGTCACCAAAAATTAAACCGAGCCTCTCTCTATTTAGTTACGTCTCCGTCTGAAAATTTGTTCGCCACGATCGAGGCAGCCTTACAAGGCGGATTAGAGATCGTGCAATATCGCGATAAAGAAACTGACGATCAGACGCGCCTCAGCAATGCCCGCAAACTTCAGCAACTCTGTCACGACTATGGAGCGCTATTTATCGTCAACGATCGGGTCGATTTAGCCCTTGCCGCCAATGCGGATGGCGTTCATTTAGGGCAGCAAGATATGCCCCTTGAGTTAGCTCGTCAGCTTCTCGGACATCAGCGCGTGATCGGACGCTCCACGACCAATCCAGATGAGTTAGATCGCGCTATTCGAGAAGGAGCAGATTACGTGGGCGTAGGTCCTGTTTATGAAACGCCCACCAAAGCCGGAAAAGTGGCGGCTGGAATCGAATATGTGCAATATGCTGCTAATCACTGTCCGTTGCCGTGGTTTGCGATCGGGGGCATTGACACTAACAATGTTCACGAAGTTCTCGCAGCAGGGGCGCACCGCATCTCGGTGGTGCGTGCCATTATGCAAGCCGACCAGCCTACTCTTGCAACCCAATACTTTCTAGCTCAAATGAACCAGAAACAGATACGACCCGGAAGCCGAAAGGCAATCTCTAACGAACACAGGACACCTGACTTGTGGGAGTGGTGACAACTCCCGCCGCTAACCGCAAAGCAGTGTAGCGGGGGCATCCAACCTCACGATTGAAAATTGCTGCTTCATCGGACGAGTATTCTCGTATCCTTCACAGCCAGCAAACGCTAGTCCAAGCGTCCGTTGTACCCGATTCAAAATGTTGATTCCACTGTTCACATCCCGGTCAATCACTAACCCACAGTTAGGGCAGCTATGAACACGGTCTTTCAGGGTCTTCTCAACTCGCTCCCCGCAACTCGAACACTCGATACTCGTGCCTCTTGGGTCGGTTTCCTGTGCCCACTTGCCGCGTTTTACCGCTACTGCTTGCAGGATTGTCAGGAATGCGCCCCAAGCGGCATCCAAGATCGACTTAGCCAATCGGGTTCTGGCAAGTCCTTTGATGTTCAGGTGCTCAAACGCAATCAGGTCATACGTGGCACAGAGCCAGTGAGCAACCTGATAGTGAAACTCCTTGCGCTGACGGGCTACGTGCAGATGCAGTCTGGCAACGTGACTGGCTTGTTTGCGGTAGTTTGCCGAGTCTTTCTGCTTTCGTGCCAGTTGTTTTTGTTGTCGAGCAAGCTGTTTCTGAGATTTGCGGTAGAACTGCGGAATCTGCACAGCTTGCCCGTCTGAGGTCGCTAAAAACTTCTCTAACCCAACATCTATGCCGACTACCGATTTGATTTCATCGACAGGCAACAGTTCAGGAACCGTGCCATCTTCTAGCGATAGGCTGACATGCCAACCGTCTGCTTTGTGCAGAATCGTGGCTTGTTTTAAGTCAAAGCCATCAGGGATTGGGCGATGCAAAATCACCTCAATCTCACCAATTTTGGAGAGCTTCAGAGTGTCCCCGGTCAGATGCGCTCCAGCTTTGGGGCAATTCACACGCGGGAAGGTGAATGAGCAGGTGTCACCCCGCTTCTTAAAGCGAGGTTTGCCACCCCGTTTCCCGTTCTTGTCAGGCACAAGCCATCGCTTCCAGGCTTTATCCAGTCGCATCAAGTTCTGCTGCTGGCAGTCTGCATAGATGTCTTTGTATCCAGGGAATAACTGTTTCGTTTGGCGTAACTCCGATGCTTGCAAGTAGTAATCCACTTTCTCAGGAATCTCACCAATCGGCTCACGGACAATGCTGCAACGGTCGATTGGGCAGCGAGTTCGATTTAGCCAATCGAGCCGTTGACCGAGCGCGTAGTTCCAGTGACGACGCAACAACTCAGACCAGAGCGCCATGATTGCCGTCTGTTCTGAAGTGGGGTTGAGTTTGTACTGATAGGTGAGTAGCATAGAGTCGATTATAGCATTTAGCGCCATGACTCTAAAAAAGGGCTACAGAAACGTTTATGACCTTAACATTCATTTAGTGCTTGTCACTAAGTATCGAAAAAAAGTCATTCATCGCGCCATGCTGACGCGGCTGCAAGAAATCCTAGCCGCAACCTGTCAGAAGTGGCGGAGCGACTTGGTTGAATTCAACGGGGAAGAGAACCACGTCCGCCTACTGATTAACTACCCGCCCGACGTGGCGGTGAGCAAGCTGGTCAACAATCTCAAAACAGTTTCGAGTCGATTAATTCGCAAGGAGTTTGAAAGTGAAGTTAACGCAACTTACAAAAAAGCAGTGTTCTGGAGCGGGGCTTACTTTGTGTCCTCGTGTGGCGGTGTCACCGTCGCGCAACTCAAAGCCTACGTGGAGCAGCAAGACTCTCCTGTTGACTGAACAGGCATCGAGCCTGCCCAGTCAACGCTCCTATCCCCCTCACCGCCAATCGGAGTACCGATGTGGCGGGAGTACCCCGGAGAATTAGATGGGTGAACATGAACGAGATTGTGAGTTCTGAGTCTAATTCCATTACGCTTCAGGTCAATGGAGAACTGCATACCTGTGCCCCTAATCTGAGGCTACCGGAGTTGTTAGAGCAATTAGGGCTGAATCCTCGGTTGATCGCTGTGGAATATAATGGTGAGATTTTACACCGTCAATTTTGGGCAGAGACTGAGATTAAAGCCCACGATCGCTTAGAAATCGTGACGATCGTAGGTGGAGGATAATTAAGTTCGGTTATCTCTCCTCAAACTTGCCCTACGACGCATTTCCAACCCTTGAGGAAGGCGATAAAGTAGAGAGGTAGGAAAAGCTTAAGGTTCGTAAAGAAATGTTAAGTACCCTGCATTTGCTCAACTCAGTCCATCTGTGCTGAGATAAGCCTAGATAGGTTATAGAGTTATGAACCAAAAAACATCTTCCTTGATGAAATCTTTTTTGAAATCCTTAGTGGCGATCGGACTTGTGCTGGCGCTCGCAATGGGTCACGCAGACAGTGCCTTGGCTGCTCGTAGTGGCGGTCGCATCGGCGGCGGCTCGTTTAGAGCACCCAGTCGCACCTACGCTCCTCCTACTCGCGGTGTTCCAGGGGGATATGGCGGTGGATATGGCGGTGGATACTATCCCGGTGGTGGGTTTGGCTTCCCCTTTATTCTCCCGTTTGTTGGCGGTGGTGGATTTGGCGGACTGTTTAGTGTGCTGATCTTTTTGTCGATCGCTGGCTTCCTAGTCCAGAGTTTCCGACGTAGCTCTGATGGCGGTGAGCTAGATTACACCAATCCTTCAGTGTCGATCGCTAAGGTTCAAGTCGGCTTGCTGGCTGAGGCACGTAGTCTACAGGCTGACCTTGATAACATTGCTGAGAGAGCTAATACCAATACCAATGAAGGCTTGGCTCAAGTGCTACAAGAAACCACGCTGGCAATGCTGCGCCACCCCGAATATTGGGTCTATGGAGCCGACGAGTCTCAACAAGCTCGTTTAGAAGCTGCCGAAGCTCAATTTAATCGTTTGGCACTTTCTGAGCGCAGCAAGTTTACTGCCGAAACTCTGTCGAACGTTAACAACCAGCTTAAGCAAGCTACCGACAGTAGCGCTCTAGCCTTAGCCGAGAAAGGTGGGGCACTAGCAGAGCAAGATCCTGGTGAATATATTGTGGTGACGCTGATAGCTGCCACTCAAGGCAAGTTAGACCTTCCCCCGATCAACAGTTCCGACGACTTGCGGAAGGCATTGAGTTTGTTGGGCGGCATCTCTAGCGATCGCCTCCTGGCGCTAGAAATTCTATGGACTCCTCAAGCCGAGGGTGATGTCTTGACTCGTGATGATGTCATCGCTGAGTATCCCAATCTCAAACTGGTGTAGTTCCAGATTAGGCGAACGACCTTCGCCTTGAGATGGGCTGAATCTAGACTAGACTGTCTATGTTCAGCCCTATTTTTTTGCCAAAAATCCATCAATGGACACTGCAAATTTTTTCATCGTATTGATTGCGATTACGCTCGTCGCCAGTTTTGGAATCGGCTCAATGGTGTGGGCGTATGTCGGGGCAGGAAGTCGCGCAGTTCTCTTCAACGAGCCGATTTCTAAATTAGTTGACGATGAAAAAACCGAGGCAATTCAGTCATTTCAACAGGGAGTGGCTGCCTTTCAATCAGGACGTTATCCCACCGCGATCGAACACTTCACGCAAGCCATTCAACTCACCCCAAACTTTGCAGAAGCGTACCACGATCGAGGGTTAGCCCTTGCTAATTTGCGCCGTGATGATGATGCGACGTTCAACTTGGTTAAAGCCAGTGAGCTTTATTTAGAGAAGGGCGATCGCGCCTCGCTCACGCTTGTTAAGCAAAACCTAAAAGCCTTGAAAGCAAGAAAGCAAGCGCGCGAGAAATCAAGTTAAGGTTGTAGACCTAAACTTTTTCTACCAATTGTCATCACTACCGAAAAAGAATTGTCCTTCATCGTTCAAATACGGCGACTTCCACACAGTCTGCTCTTTATCGGGGCAGACATCAATACCCTCACCGACTCCGTAGGGGTGCATTCCACAAACCAATAGATTACCGCTATACATCTGTCCGTGATAGTGACGGCAACCGACACACACGGGATGCTGACTTAGCAACGGTTCAACCGTTTGAATCATTGGCTGAGTTGCCGTACTGACCATTCCCTCAAACCCAAAATAAGCCTCTAAAACTGGGTTGACTAACTCAGTCACATATAGCTCAATCTCGTTTGAGAAGACATCTTGCACCTGCATTGAAATCTCTTCCGAAACCTCTGCGAAGATATTCACAACTTCAGTGACTTCCTTAGAGATTCCTAGAAAGAAATCTTCCATTTGTTCAGCCGCAATTTCTAGTAGTTCAGAGAAATCTTTTTGCCACTGTTCCATAATCGTTTCAGCCAGGTTACTTTGATAAATGAGTCGAGTCTTTGCTCAAATTCCCTCGTTCTAATGATAGGTAGATGAGGCACAAAATTCTACGTTCATGAAATCTATCTGAGGGATTAGTTCCGCCATCATAACTCGAATTTCTGCTTTTAAACTTGATAGAAATTAGCGCGATCGCGCTCCAGGTATAGAGTTAAAACTTAGGAAATCACTCTAAAAAGTTCACACATATAAACATTTCGTCAATGTCCTTGAAGGATTTATATAATGCCAACGCTAGAGGTAAGTTGACCTC
>JBBRMC010000166.1:0-7121 GCA_038231055.1 Leptolyngbyales cyanobacterium | reverse complement strand
CGCCAATTTAGTGTAGTTTACGCGATGTGCAACTTTCCCCAAATGCTTGAAAATACCACCCTCACCCTAGCCCTCTCCCCAAGGAGAGGGAACCAGTCTCTGAAAGTCCTTCTCCCTGGGGAGAAGGGTTGGGATGAGGGCAAAAGCGTTGATCTAACCCTTCCCTCGTAACTCATGCCTCAACCCATTCTCTACATCGCCATCACCAACCACGGATTTGGGCACGCCACTCGCGCCGCTTCGGTTGCCGCCAAAATTCAAGAACTGTGCCCCGACATTTTGCTGATTTTTGCAACGACTGCGCCTCGATCGCTGCTAGAAGCCTACATTCCGGGTGATTTTATCCATCGTCCGCGCGGGTTTGATGTAGGCGTGGTGCAGTCCGATAGCCTGACGATGGACAAAGCCGCGACGTTGGAGAAATTGAGAGAAATTAAAGCGAATCAACGATCGCTGATTTCCTCAGAAGTTAACTTCATTAAACAAAATCGTGTCGGCTTGGTGTTGGCAGATATTCCGCCGCTAGCGGCTCCGATCGCTAAAGCCGCAGGTGTTCCGGGCTGGATGATGGGCAACTTTGGCTGGGATTTCATCTATCGAGCTTGGGGTGACGAGTTTGTCGAACTGTCAGACTGGATCGGTGAGTGTTTTAGTCAGTGCGATCGCTTATTTCGATTACCGTTTCATGAGCCGATGGGGGCATTTCCGACGATCGTCGAGACCGGGTTGACGGGGGTGAATCCTCGCTTTGATTTGGCGGAACTGAAGGCAAAAGTTAACTTAACTGAAACCCCGAAAGAAAAAATTGCGCTGATGACCTTTGGCGGATTGGGACTCGATCGCATTCCCTACGAAAACGTGCAGAAGTTTTCTGACTGGACGTTTATTTGCTTTGATTTAAGTGCGCCTGAGTTGCCAAACCTGCTGCGAATTGACGATCGCTTCTACCGTCCCGTGGACTTTATGCCTCTCTGCGGTCGCCTGATCTCCAAGCCGGGATACAGCACATTTTCTGAAGCGTGTCGGCTCGATCTCCCGATCGTGTCCCTCACCCGCGAAGGGTTTGCCGAGGCTCCCGTTTTGCTCGAAGGCATTCAAAATTACGCCCATCACCAAATCCTTTCTCCTGCCGAGTTCTTTCAGGGAGATTGGGAGTTTTTACGGCAACCGCTCCATGCACCTCGTCTATCTACGTCATTGCCTAGAGACGGCAATCAGACGATCGCTCAAGCCGTGATTGATTATCTGATGCCAAACCGTTAAAAATCATTGCCGTCACCTTGAGAGAAACCGAAGAGTCGTCAGACATTGCACTTGGGTGATTAGCATAGAGTTGAACGTGACTTGATGCCCCAATCGCTTCTTATGGCTCAACATCAAAAAATCATCACTATCCCCACATCCGGCAAAGCTCTGCTGAGAATTACTCAAAAGATTCAAGCGATCGTTGCCGAGTCAGGCATTAAAACGGGCATCTGTCATTTATTTTTGCGTCACACCTCGGCTAGTCTCATTATTCAGGAAAACGCTGACCCCGACGTGTTGAAAGATTTAGAGAACTTTTTCTCTAAACTGGTTCCAGAGTGGGAATCTTATAGTCACAGCGCTGAAGGTGACGACGATATGCCCGCTCATATTCGCACCGTTCTCACTCACACGTCTGAGCAGATTCCGATCTCTCAAGGTCGGTTGCTGTTGGGCACTTGGCAGGGCATCTACATCTGGGAGCATCGGCAACACAGTCACCACCGCGAACTGGTGGTGCATATCACCGGAGAATAAGGCAAGCATGACTCAGCTATCGTCCCCCTCTAAAATCCGCTCACACTCTAAAATCATCTGGGTTGTCTTAGCCGCTAGTCTCAGCCTCGGTGGTTGCAGCGTTGAGAAAGCGCGGGCACTGCAAGGAGCCGCCGTGCAGTTTAGAACCGAATCTCTGGCGGCGATCGATGCCATTGATCAGATGCGACAGCGAGAATTAGAAGCGCCTCCGCGATCGCAAGCTGAGATTCGTCAGGGATTTATCTCGCGGTTGCTCAATTCTAAAGTCGATCTCAACAGTGCTGTCATCGATCTGGCGATCGACCCGTTTAAGCCGCCCAATGTTGCCGAGTGGGATGATTTTATCGTCGATTTGCGGAGCCAATATGACGGCTTTGCCTCAATTTTTGACAAACTGGATAGCGGCACATTAGTTAGCCAAGCGGAAGCTAAACAGTCCGCCGAATATGCGAGAACGCTCACCGTGCAGATGGCACTGCTGGCGGACGCGATTACTAAAAATCCGCCAGTTTTGGGACAATATCGATCGAGAACGATCGTCAAACTCAAAAAAGTTCGGCAAGATTATCAAACGCTGCTGACTCGCCTCAAAGCCAGAGAAGCCGGAAGCTCAGACGGGAGCGAAACGCTACAGCAGATGAACCAACGCAAATCAGATCTCGAAAATCAAGCCGGAGAACTGATGAATGAATGGCAGCAGATCAAACAAGAGGAACAAAAACTCCTCGAAACGACCGTCGCTCAATGTACGAAAGCCGCCACGATCGGCAAAGAAGTCGTCGAAGTCGCCAATCATTACGATGATTTAGAGGTCGGTCAACTCAACGCTCTGATTCCCAGAATTCTCACGATGGCGGCTGCGTTTACAGGTCGCGATTACAGCGCGGTTAGAGTCAAGGCGACGAATTTAGTGTCTCAAATTCAGTCTGATCCCTTGTGGAGTGGCGTGACAAAAACGCTGCTCGATCGTGCCAACACCGCCGCCGCCCGTCGCGCTCAGATCCAGGTCAATTTGCCCGTGTCGCTCCCGTCCACTAGCCGAAATTGATAAAATCATTGCTCTATGTCTGACTCTAATCACCTATTTCTGCAACACGCATCTGATTTAATGAATGATCTGAACGTCCGATACATGGAGGCGGAATTTGATGAACAGGTGCAGCTTAAAGACCAACTCGATCGGGCAATGAGTGATTTTTCTCAAGCCAGACTAGCCATTCTCAAGCACAACATTGTCTGCACCTCAGAAGATGTGAAACAAATGCAGCAGCTTAGACAGCAAATCGCCAAAGCGCCTAATTTGCAGCAAATTTTAACGACAGTCGTCAGTTTTATGAACTTCGTTCGATTGCGGTTTCTCTAGCCACGTTGAATATTCAATTGTCGATGGATCAATGATTACGATCGAACACGTTGACCAACTTCTCAAGGGCTGGAAGCAGAACGTCAATCTAGTGAGTCAGAACCTGATTGATCTGCAAGATCTGCCCACCTACCAACAACTAGTGGGTATGACGGGAGCCTCAACCCTGTATTTAACTGGAGTGACCGCCACACAAGTCACGCCAGCATTGGAGACGATCAATGATCTGTTTCAGCAGTTTGATTTGCTGGTTAAACCGATCGAGCAAGCCAATCAGCTTCGCAAACAGGTGTCTCGATTTTTGGGGTCAGAAAAAGCGCTGCAAGAAATTGAGACTCTGCTGACGGGCGCATCGATTCAGCTATCTGTGGTGCAAACGCCCTTCGCTCACCGAGATTTACTCACTGCCGCCGAAACCACGATGACGATCGCGCCTACTCAGTTGTTGTCGATGATGACGCAGAGATTTCAAGCCGCGAGAGATGTCGTGTTAGCCGTCGATGCCGCGTGGTTAACACTGGACTCGATGCTGATTGATGCTGAGACAGAGATGCGATCGCTTCAGCAGTCTGCCGATTTGATCGATCAGGGGTCTTTACGAGAATTGGTGCAGGCGCATCATGTGATCGCCGCCTTACGTGATCGCATTCAGTCCGATCCGTTAGGGGTGAGAGCAGAGTTTGAACAGACCATTCAGCCGTTGATTGCACGAGCTAGAAGTGTTGTTCAGCAAGGAGTTCAGCAACAGGGACAAGTGCGAGAAAGACTGGCGATCGCCCATACGTTATTCAATCAGTTGCAGGCACTTCACCAACAAAATTTAGCAGCCTTTGCGGAAAGCCAGGAAAAAGTCGTGGATCACTCTTTGCTACAAGATCCGATCGCGCCAGAGCGCCTCGTGGCTCTCGACCAATGGCTGACTCGCCTCGAAGCCAAATTCGTCGAAGGACTTGTCAACCCCGTATTGATTGGGCTAGAAAATTGGATGACTCAAATACGAGAGTCTCTGGCAGCCGAAAAACGGGCATACTCAGCCAATCTTAAACCCCTCGAAACTCGACGTGAGTTACGCGGGCGATTGGATGCCCTCAAAGCCAAAGCTCTTGCAAAAGGACTTTCTGAAGATGCCACTCTCGTCGAACTTGCCGCCCAAGCCAAACAGCTTCTCTACACCCGTCCCACACCGTTAGATGCCGCGATCACAGTAGTATCCCACTATGAAAAACGTCTCAATGGTCATTAGCCTTCTACTTACAGGAGTTTTTAGATGAACGGCGAGCGCTGCACTCGAAATCACTGCACGGGCACTCTCGAAGATGGTTACTGCAACGTTTGCGGATTGGCAGCGCTTGCAGCATCCGGCACGCGCCCTCAACCCAGTGCAAGAGTCACGGCAAGAAGCGCCCCCGTCACGACTGGAACGGGATCGTCTCCCCTGACACGGGCATCTAAAGGATCGCGGCGCACTCACTCCACATCAGCGCGCAGCACTCGTAGACAACTCGGCGCAGGCTTAGTTTCGATTCCTGAATTGCCGTCTACAGAGCCAGAAAAGGCAATTCTGATCGAGGCAAAAGTGCCTGAAAACAAACGCGCTTGCGGTAACTGCAACAATCCCCTCAAACGAGAAAAAGGCTTTTGCAGCAAATGTGGGCAGAAATATTCGTTTATTGCCACTCTGCAACCGGGAGATGTGGTCGCAGGTCAATATGAAGTCAAAGGCGCGATCGCTTACGGTGGTTTGGGCTGGATTTATCTGGGCTTTGACAAAACGCTGTCTCGCTATGTGGTTCTCAAAGGCTTGCTCAACAGCGAAGATGCTGCCAGCGCTGCCGTTGCGGTTGCAGAACGCCAGTTTCTCGCGGCGGTCAAACACCCCAACATTGTGGGCATCTATAACTTTGTCAATCATGGCACCGAAGGCTTCATCATCATGGAGTATATCGGGGGACAAACGCTCAAAGATCTTCGCAAACAGAGGGGTGTGCTGCCCGTCACCGAAGCGATCGCATATATTCATCGCATTTTGAGTGCGTTTGCTTATTTGCATCAGTTGGGGTTGGTCTACTGTGACTTTAAGCCCGACAACGTGATGTTAGAAGGCGGCGATGTCAAGCTGATTGACTTGGGCGGGGTACGGCGCATTGATGACCCCAACGGCGATATCTATGGCACGGTTGGCTACAGCGCGCCCGAAGCCGGAGAAGGTCCGACGATCGCCTCTGATCTGTTTACCGTTGCGCGCACCTTAGCGGTGTTAATCACTAATATCAAAGGCTTCAGCAAAGAGCATCTCTTCACCTTGCCGAATGCGGATGAAGATCCGCTTTTTGCACAGCATGAGTCACTGTATCGATTTCTAATCAAAGCGACGGCTGAGAATCCCGACGATCGCTTGCAAACTGCTGATGAGATGGCAGATCAGCTATTGGGTGTGCTGCGAGAAATGGTGGCGTTAGAGACAAATGTTCCGCGCCCCACGTCTAGCAATTTATTTAATGGCGATCAGTTGGCGCTGATCAATAGTAGTGACTCTGCACCGATCAACGCTAGCTATGATCAATTACCGATTCCTTTGTTAGATGCGACCGATTCGGGATTTAACGTCGTGATGAATGCTAGCGCGATCGCAGACAACAGCCATCGAATCGAGAATTTATCACAAGCGGTTAAACAATTTCCTAACTCAACTGAAGCGCTTTTACGATTAGCCAATAGTTTGATTGGAGTCAACTACGCTCACGCTGAAAACTGCCTAGCCAAAGTCGAAGCCAAAGACCCGTGGGACTGGCGATTGCTGTGGTATCGAGGTCGATCGTTGATGGCACAAGGCAAATTCAAAGAGGCTCAGGCAGCCTTCGACCAGGTTTATTTTGACTTACCCGGCGAGTTAGCGCCAAAACTCGCGTTAGCCTTATCCGCCGAGCAAGCCAAAAATTATCCCTTAGCGATCAAGATGTATGATTTGGTGTCTCGCACTGATCCCAGTTACGTCTCGGCTGCATTTGGGTTAGCGCGATGTTTGTGTGCCAGAGGCGATCGTAAAGAAGCCGTGGCTGCGCTAGAGCGAGTGCCGCAATCATCCAGTTTGTTTACACGATCGCGGGTTGAAGTTGCCCGGACGCTGATCAATCGCGATCGTAGTGCCCCCGGTGCCCCAGAGTTAAGAGCGGCTTCTGTAGCGATCGGGGCTTTAACGCTGGATGGTGTAGAGCGGCATCGCCTCACGCAGCAAGTCCGCGAAACGGCTCGGTATTTAATCACGACGAAAGCCATTCCGCCCACGTCAGCGATCGCGATTCTCGGTCAGCCTTTAGAGGAACCCAAAATCAGAAAAGGACTCGAAGAAGCCTTGCGTAATCTGGCACATCTGGCAACCGGAGATGAAAAAATTCGGCTCGTCGATGAAGCCAATCGAGTCAGACCAAGGAGTCTATTTTAATCACTATGTCAACGACTCAATGCCCTCAGTGTGAGGCGACTGTTTTGCCAATCGACCAGTTTTGTGAAGAATGCGGCACTGCATTAACCGAGGAAAATGCGGCTACAGGATGTGAAAAATGTGGTGCGCCGCCTGACGCGATCGATGCAGACGGGTTCTGCGGTCAGTGTGGGTTTCGTCAAGAGGCGAGAGAGGGCGATCGGGTTGAGGTGATTCTCAATCCAAACTTGGCAGGAGTCAGCGATCGGGGACTGAGACATCATCAAAACGAAGATTTTCTAGCCTTACAAACGATCGGAACCGCCGAAATTCTCATCGTTTGTGATGGCGTATCCAGTTCTCATCATCCCGAACTCGCGGCTCAAGCTGCTTCTAAAAGTGCGTGTTTGACATTAGCGTCCGCCCTGCAAACTGGGGCTTCACCAGAGTCTGCACTGCGATCGGCGATAGACACTGCGAGATTGGAGGTTAGTCGCCTTTCTGAAGGTCAGTCTGACACCGAGCCACCGTCTACCACATTAGTTGCGGCAGTCG
>JBBRMC010000165.1:0-7189 GCA_038231055.1 Leptolyngbyales cyanobacterium | reverse complement strand
TCGAGCGTTCTCTCAAAGTTCTTCACTAGGCTTTTACATCGGTCCATCCAAGCGTTTGAGCGTTCAATTACCCATCGCATTGCGACGACCACAAATCCCGTCTTCCCTTGCGCCTGCTTTTGGGCTTTGGTGGGCTTAGGAGCCGTTCAAACTGAATCTTGGTCATGATTTGAGGATAAATTTCCGCCAGTGCCGTTATCAGCACAGTTGGGTGATACCCGTTGTCGAGCAGAATAGTTATTTTGGGCAGGCAGTCGGTTCTATCCTTAAAGTAATCGATGTTTTTCGCCAGCATCTCAATCAATCCTGGGTCGTCCGACACGTTGGCTTTTGTGCAGTGGGCGAAGAAAGGGAATCCCAACCTGTCCACCGCCAAGTGCCGCTTGATGCCGTTCGTCGATTTGTAGAAACAAAACCCTTTCGATTCCACACTGGCGTTACAGGTATTTTTTACCGCCTGTGAGTCTATCAGAAGTAAGGTTGTCCACTTTGGTTTTTTTGACCTGGGCTCGAACCTGCGCGTGCAAGGCATCTCTGATTCGCTCCAGCACTCCTTCTGAGCGCCACTGCTTGTAGTGCCAGAATACCGTCGAGTAGGGAGGGAGGTCTTTCGGCAGGTCGCCCCAGTTGCACCCGTTCTTGAGTTGATACAAGATGCCATCCAAGATTTGGCGCTTTGTCCAAACTGGCGGTCTCGTTTGCTTCTTTTGAGGCAACAGTGGCTTGATGATTTCCCACTCTGCGTCGGTGAGGCTGCTTGAATAAGGCATTTATTTCTGATTCTAGCTCCTTAGTCGAGATCCCAAATAGGCTTTATGAGCTTTTTCTGTTGATTAACACCTGTGTCGGTAGTCAAACGCCTCAGTGGGTCCGTTTCCAGGTTATTCACTCCAATTAATGCTGAATGGAAAATTGGGAGATTTCGGGATTCATCGCGAATCAAAAACTGCGCTCTAAACCTCCCAAACTTAAGAAACCCGAAAGAGCTAAGCTTCCACCAGCGACGCAGCTTGATTGAAAAATGCTTCGTAGTTACCTGGTTGCACAGATTCCAAGTACGCTTTCGCAAGCTCAGGGGTGAGAAGTTCAAGCATGAATTGGTTTTCCACCCAGAATTCAATCACCTTGAAGGGACCGCGATCGCGCAATCTTACTAGCCAACCTTCACGCTTTGCAATGGCTTCAATCTGCTCCAGTGGGGTCGGAACCAAAATCGCTGCATGAATCGAAGTAAACGTCTGAGCAAGATTTCCTGAAGAGAATTCAACTTCTTCTAAGCCGGGAGTCAATTGAGTCTGAGCTGGATAAAACTCAATTCCCGTTCCATATTCATCACCGATTAGAACCATATAACTTCCTGGATGTGGTGGAAATGGAAAGCAGCGACCTTGCATCACTTCTGCGACTACTGTTCCGACGTGGAGAGGATTATTCACTGAAACTGAAATGTGATGAAGCATAGTAACCTCCAAGAAACGTTTTAAGAATGATTGAGCAATGCGGTCTGTTGCGGTGAATTGAGGTTCGTGCTGACTCTGCTGGGTCATATATTGAACTGACCCCAAGTGCCTGTTCTCTAAGGGCTTCAACAAGCAATATCCGAATCATGGGTGTTCAAGTGTGAATCAGTAAAAGATCTGGCGCAATTTACAACTGAGCGGCGCAATCAATCAGTGCGGCTCTAGTCCAGCGTTCTGGCGGCGGATGGCTTGGGATGCACTGGACTGATGCAGCAGTCGTGAGAAGTAGGCAAAAAGCTTAAAATATTAAACATTGATGGGTTCAAGCTTTGTAAAGCTTACGCCACTCATGTGTGAATTTCGCAGCGATCGTACACTCAAGATCACTTCTTCAAAGCGTCAAGCTGCCAGATGTGATCCCCTGGGCGGGTTCCAACACAGCGTGACAAACCTGAGGCGTTCCCATTCTAGGAAAAGCGCTGTGTTTAAGCTACAAGACCATCAGTGTTCTAAAGGTTCAGTTACCGTAGTCTCTTCACATAGCAAAAGACGTTGGTAATAGTCAGGGCTGTACCGGGGCTTGGTGAATGCCCCAGTTATCTATCACTGTCCATCAGGGATAGTGTATGAAAAGTTATTGTTATTGAGGTCGATAACAGCTTCTGAAAAGTCAAGATACTGTTTCTTGTTAAACAGATCGGCTGCTACTATATTCCAGGGTTCATTCTTCCAGTCGCCTCTGAGCTTCTCTATCACTATGGGGAGGGACTCTTCCGCAAGTGTCTCTAGGTTATACTAAGTTCCATGCCAGTGCTCATGGTCATCGTGGGGGTGGATGTCACCCGGATCAATTAAGGTTGTGAGATGTACACCCAATCCAAACCAATATTTTCCAGAACTCGGAAAATAGATGTTTCTGTAGTTATGCTGCCACCATTCTAGATCACGAGTGCGTCCTTCAATAAGCTCATCGGTTGTGAATGCGCTTCCGTAGTTACCGGTTTGTGTGATTTGTATGTATTCGTTTGCATCTTTACTGCTCCATATATATTTGGACACGTCATCATCGTCTTTGCCTTGAGTATTAACCCATAGAAGTATCACACGTTTTCTGCATCCGATTAGTCCCTCTGGGGTGCAATTAGCAGGCCACACTCTTCCCAGTGCTGTGACATCATCGTGTGTAAGGATGAAATCTTTGCCTATTGCTTCAATCACCTCTTTTTGACCCAATTCGCCCTTGATTGGCTCCCCGTGTTCTTCGAGGAAAAATACTGATTCGAAATGGAATTGTAAGATGATGATTTCCTTTTCTGTCTCGTTCAAAAACTTCTTGATGTCGCTCAAGACAGTATCAAGCGTTGTCTCAAATATGTCCTTCCCATGCATGATGTAGTAAGTACCATTGAGACACTTACGAAAGCGGAGATCAAAATGACGCATCCCATAGGTCAGTTGCTCATAAATGGTAGCCCCCTGAGTCTGTGACCTGGGACTGTAATCACGACCCGCAGCACCAACGGCACCCATCCAGCGCTTGGCATAACACCCAGAATCATGTGTTGCAGGCAGCGCTATTTGCCATAAACGCTTATTTTTGATAGTCTCCCAATTATCCTTCTGCCATTGGTGAAATCGCCTCTCTGCAAGCCATTCCAATCCAAGCTGTACAAGCTGTTGATCACTCATTTTCCACATTTCGGGATTAGTCTTGTCAGTATGGCTACCATTCTCCACAATCAAGGTGTTTCGTTGGTCGTCGTCGCTCATGTTCTTGAGCGCATTACTATCACGAATCCCAGCTTCCATTAGGAGCACCACCGTTGCACCCTTTCCGACCAAAGCATTGTCGTCGAAATTTTGAAAATATTCCGCAGGTTGGTTGGAGTGTTCGCTCAGTTCCACAATCAGTGTGTTGCGTACATCTTCTTTCGTCATTTTTTTGAGTTCATCTGCCATCCGCCATTTGCTTGCTAGCAATACTCCACTCGGTGTCATTTCGATTGCAAATCCCATATTCAATACCTCGCTCTAATTGATACCCTTTGCACTGAACTAAATCAGGTGTTCGATTGAACCTGCAAACACTCTACGTAGCACTCGTCTACACAACGTTCTATCAGCGTGAAATCACCGTGGAATTTGTCCAAAGCAGATAAAGAAATAATTTTGACGGTGATTTCACGTTTGTAACTCGTGGTAAGGTAGCGTGAAAAGCTGGCTCTCCTGGTGGAATCCGGTTTGATAACTGGGTTAAGCGATGCTTAAATTTCGATCGTTCAGTTAGCAAAGTGATTCTTCGATGCTGAATCGCCAGGTTTAATGCACAAGTAATCGAGGCTGTTAGAGCATGGCGGATCTGATGCTGTCTTTTTTGGGTCCATTCCAGGTCAAGCTTAATGATCGAGCGATCGTTGACTTCAAGTATGAAAAAGTACGGCTGCTGTTGATCTATCTGGTGATGACCGCTGCCGACCCCCAATCGCGTGAAAAGCTGGCGGTGCTGTTGTGGCCGAATCAGTCGGAAGCCCGCTCCAACCTGAGAAAAGCTTTATCGACGCTGCGGCAAGTTTTGGGTGAGGAGGTGTCGCCCTTTTTGCTTTCCACGCGCAATACGATTCAATTTAATCCGCACAGCAGCTACAGCCTGGATGTTGAGGTCTTCACCGCTCACCTCCACGCCTGTCCGCTGCATCCCTACCCTAGCGAATCCTGCCTTGACTGCATCGCTCAACTTCAGCAAGCGATCGCTGCCTATCGCGGTTCATTTCTAGAGCAGATCAGCCTGCCAGAGAGTGAAGCTTTTGAGGAATGGGTCAGTTTGACCCGCGATCGTCTGCATCGCCAAGCGGTCACAGCCTGTACGCTGCTGACCCATTCCTTTGAGCAGCAGCAAAATTGGAAGCAAGCCCAACTTCATGCCCAACGCCTGCTAGAGCTAGAGCCGACGCTGGAAACGGCACATCAAAGCTTGATGCGAATCTTGAATCAGCAGGGACAGCGCACCGTCGCCTTGCAGCAGTTCGATCGCTGCTGTCAAATTCTGAAAGCGGATCTAGGAACCGAACCCCTCGCAGCCACGATCGCCTTGTTTGAAGAGATTCGGGCTGGCGTACAAGTTCATGCTGCTGCCGTTCCAGCCAGCGAAGCAATCAGCCTGCCGGAGCCGTTTGAAGAAGAGGTATTGATTAGCGATCAGGGTGCGCTGACGCGAAGTGCCTCAGTGAAACTCGATCGGGCTGGAGCGCAGGCTTTACGCAATCGCAGCAAGATGCTGGACAAGGTTTACAGCTTTTGGATTCAGGGTGTTTTAGAAAACTCGCTGCACCGCGCTATTTTGATTGATTTAGGACTCGAAGACTGCCCGAATGCAGTCGTTCAACCCTCGAATGTGCTGATCCAGCCGCTGATGTCGCCCCAGCCCGCTCGACCGCTCGAAACCTCTATCCTAGATGCCTACATAAATTTAAAGAAACGCTCTTGATTCTGGGCGATCCTGGAGCAGGCAAAACGACCATGCTGCTCGAACTCACGCGATCGCTGATTGACCGAGCCAAGCAGAATCTTGACCACCCGCTCCCCGTTCTCTTTAACTTGTCTTCGTGGGCGGCACAACCACAATTGATCGAGCAATGGCTGGTCAATGAACTGCAAACCCGCTATCAAATTCCGCAGCGCATTGGGCAAGACTGGATCGAAAAAGCCGAGATTTTACCGCTTCTGGATGGTCTAGATGAAGTTGCACTGGAACAACGACAGGCTTGTGTTGAGGCGATCAATCAGTTTCAACTGCAAAACTGGCTGAATCCTTTAGTGGTGTGTAGCCGCACGGCAGACTATGAAGCATTGGGAGATCGCCTTCAGCTTCAGGGCGCGATCGTGGTGCAGTCGATGCAGCCTGCTCAGGTCGATGCCTATTTTGAGTGCTTGGGCAATCCGGTTGCGAAAACGGCACTGGCACAAAACCCCTCCCTTCAGGAATTAGTCAATACGCCTTTAATGGCAAGCATGATGGCGGTCGCCTATGAGCAAATTCCAGTGCAGTCGCTTGACTCGATCGACCAATGGCGCAATCACCTGTTTGACTCGTACATTCAACGAATGCTCATTCACCGAGGGCAAGATCAACGCTATGCCCCCGAACAAGTCACCGCATGGCTCCAATGGCTGGCGAATCATCTTTTTCAGCGCAGCCAAACCACCTTTTTCATCGAACAGCTACAGCCCAACTGGTTGCTGAGTATCGACCAGCGGCTTCTGTCCCTTGGCGAAATCGTTGCCTTCGGATTGCTGTTTGGCTTAGCGGGCGGATTGGGTGCGGGAGTGCAAAGCGGACTCGCAACAGGCTGGGCAGACGGCATCATCCCCTGGCTCCAGCGTGGTCTGTGGGGAATGCTCTACGGCTTAGGAATCGGTGTTTTGAGCGGAATTGTCGTGAGCATGGCGATCGGCGGGCTGACGCTCTTGACCTACCGCGAGCCGATCGCAACAGAGGCGGAGCCACCTAAATCGGTCGGGTATGGCGTAAGGCTGGGCAGCGCCGCCGCCGCACAGGGTCTCGCCGTTGGACTTGTGTTTGAACCAAAATTGGGGATTTGCTATGCGCTTGCAACCAGCGTGGCGGCTGGAATGGGAGTTTGGCGATTGTTTCGCCCCGGACAGATCACGCTTGCAGAATTGTGGGGGTGGTCGTGGTCGCGTTTGAAGCTGGGGATTCTCCCTGGGCTGATGCTAAGCGCAATTCTCGGCTTCGGGAACTGGCTGAACTATGGTTCGGCTGCGGGCTGGATTATAGGTTTGTCGGTCGGGGTGATTACGCTAGTGAGTTTTGGGCTAACGGGTGCGGAGATCGAAGCCAAAACTGTCCCCAATCAGGGAATTCACAATTCTGCTCGCAACGCCATGACCCTGAGCTTGGCGATCGGACTTCCGTTCGGTCTGGCTCACGCGATCGGCTACAGCTTCAGTCTGGACTGGGCAGGGGGCATCGGCTATGGAATGAGTGCGGGCGCTTTGGGCTGCGCGGCGTTTTGGCTAAGGTGCGGCGGCTTCGCCTGCATTCAACACAGCCTCGTGCGCTATCTGCTGTTTCGTCGCGGTGTCGTGCCCTGGAACTATGCCCAATTGCTGGATCACGCTGCCGATCGAATCTTGTTGCGGAAGGTCGGCGGCGGCTACATCTTTATTCATCGATTGCTGCTGGAGCATTTTGCTCTACAAAACTGGACAGAGTTACAAAAGCAATAGTTTGGGGTTAAGTGGACGCACAGGTCTAGACAACTTCCGAAGCAAGAAAAGTTCTAGTTTTGAGCAAAGCATAACGATGTGTATCTCGATTAGCTTCTAGTCGGGAATCTTGTCCCTGCACTGGTGTTCTCGTAGCTTTCGGGTCAAAAACAACGGTCGTGAACTTTAGCAAGACGACTGATAAGTTTTGATTGAGTGAATTTTCGCTCATACTACAAGGCTGGCTAATTTTGGACTGTTACATCACACTACAAATCGCTCAAGCTCTGATTCTCTCGTTCTTTCTGATGGCTGAAACCCTTGTCTTTGCATGAAACTTCTGCTGCCGATGCAGAGAACCAAGCCTAATCGAGAGATTAGGAAACCGATTCATCGAGCGGTTTTTGGCTTTAGGCAAACCGAGAACTCAACTACCGCAAGTCAATCACAGAGAGGCTTTCAGGCTTGGCGTTGTTTTTGATCCATTTGCTACGGGAACGCCG
>JBBRMC010000164.1:0-7203 GCA_038231055.1 Leptolyngbyales cyanobacterium | reverse complement strand
CGCCATTAACACCCCGTAGTTGTCTCGATAAACCTGTGTATAAAGCTGATCTAATCGGGTCAGAGTTTCTTGAGTCAATAGCTGCATAATCCGATGCCGTTCTTCAGCAAATAGAGTCTGCAAGTTATAAGACTGATTGCCAAAAATCTGCTGCATTGCCAAGATGGTTTGCGCCGCGCTCCCTTGTTTGAGCGATCCCATCAGGGTTTCTTTGAATGACGTATAGCCTCGTCGCCCCGCAAATGGCTGAATGCAGCAGTGGAAATCCCAACCCCCCAGGTGCAACACAGCAAACGAGAGATGAGCCGTTTCGCGGGTGATTTCTGACGTGAGTTGCAGTTGTCCGATCGCTAGGGTCAGCGATCCCATGCGCTGTAGCTGATAGTCGAGTTGGTGCGCCTCATAGCAATAGACTCGCTCGTCTTGCGTGTAAGGGGTAAAGAGCGAACTGATGGCATAGTGAGACGCGACTTGCTCAAAGCTAATTTGAGCAGAAACGACTAATTGACGATAGACCTCTGCGCCGTTCTTAAACGACTCTACATTGCTGGGGGCTAACGCCAGTCGCTTAACAAACCCCTTTTCAAGCTGCACTCCAGCGACATCTCCAGCAAGTTCTAACGCTCTAGAGGCATAGCGAAGAATTTGCGTTCCTTCGGGGCGAGAGAGTTCTTCAAAAAACCAGCCGCAACTGGTATACATCAGCAGGGCATGACGCTGCATTTCTAATAGTCGCAGGGCATCAATGCGTTCGGCTTGATTTAATTTGTGGGTTTGGTGTTGCGATAAGAACCGACTCACGCTGGTGGGGCTACGATCGCGCATCACCTGAATATATTCATCTCGCGCCAGCCAGGGATCACGGAAAACCTTCTTCCCGGTGTCTTCATAGACTTTGGTTAACTGATCCCGCAGCCAATCAAGAGCGTCGCGCAACGGTCGCCGCCATTGCTGATTCCACGAGCCGCCGCCCCCGCAGCCGCAGTCATCTTGCCAGCGATCGACTCCATGGGCGCAACTCCAGGCAGTGACGGGCTTAAGTTCAACTTCCCAGGTGGGAGGCGTGAGGCTGAGATAGTGAGCGAAGTTCGTCACAGTCCAGCCCCGCTGGGCAAACTCATCCTCAAAGGCATAGGCGAGACATTTCTCAGTTCCGGCTTTGTGGTGTCCAAAGGTTTCGCCATCGGTGGCGACCGCAATCAGTTGAGCAGGACGGTGATCTCCACGCACAGCTTGACCTAGCCGACTTGCCAGATTATGAGAGCTGCTGAGGGCACTGTCAAAGCCCATATCGCGTGAAATCGGACCGTCGTAAAAGAAAATGTCAAGGTAAGGAGTTTCAGATTCTAGGTTTTGAGAAGACGCACTATCCTCATCCCGCTTTAAGAAGCAGCGATACGGACGAGTGGCATCAATTTGACTGCCGCCCACTTCGTTCCATTGCCGATCAGATTCGTTAGATGGAGTTAGTGGGCGGCAACGCTGCGCCTGAAAGGGAGCCAGAATGATGAACTGAATGCCTTCAGCGATTAGAGCTTCGACACTTGCGTAGTCAACGGCGGTTTCTGCTAGCCACATTCCTTCGGGATCGCGCCCAAAGTGCGATCGAAAGTCTTCTTTGCCCCAGCGAATCTGAGTTCGCTTATCGCGATCGTTTGCCAACGGCAGAATGATGTGGTTGTAGACTTGAGCGATCGCGTTACCGTGTCCGTTGAGGCGTTCACAACTCTTGCGGTCTGCCTCCAAAATACGCTGATAGACCTCAACATCATGGCGCTCGATCCAACTCATCAGAGTCGCGCCGATGTTAAAGCTCAAATATTCGTAGTTGTTGACGATTTTGACGATATCGCCGTGGTCGTTGAGCACTCGCGCAAAAGCGTTCGGGCGATAGCATTCGTGATGAATTCGCTCATTCCAGTTGTGAAAAGGAGCCGCGCTAGGCTGACGCTCGATCGCATCCAAATAAGGATTCTCGCGAGGAGGTTGATAGAAGTGTCCATGAACGGTGATGTAAACCCCGATCGCAGTTTCAAGAGCATTTTGCGAACCCGATAACATCAACTGCTCATGGGCAGAGGTATTCTCATTCTCAGGAAGTTGGGGATCAGTGCCGACTGGACTGTGTGAAGTAGCATTGAGCGTCATAAAAAATAATCTCAGGGTATGGCTACTGTGTACACACAAGTTGGTCGATCCGTCATTGCCAAAATCTTTCGCCCCCTAAATCCCCCAGAATGGGGGACTTTGAGCCAGAAAGAGGCTCAGAGTTTAAGCCATTGCTCAGGGTCAAAGTCCCCCAATTTTGGGGGATTTAGGGGGCTGAAGTCGACTGAAACGAAGCGCTCAACGATTTGTGTGTACACGGTAGCAGGGTATGGGGAGACCATGACTTAATCAAACGTTCAGGCAACCCGCAGCGTTATAGGGGTTGAGACGATCGCAGCATGGAGATTTTCAAAAGAATGGTTTGACGATGCTGGCAAAAACTTGGCTCACGGTAAGACAGGCATCGTCTAGGTCGGATAAATCTAAATCAGGGCGGAATTCAGGACACTTCAAAGCGCTTAAGCAGACGTTTGGGATTGGAATCGTCTCGCACTATAACGGAGTTGCAACGGGATAATAATCTGACTGAGCGCTTAAAATTTTGGGGATCAGTTCCGTCTAAGGGGAGACATCTCTTCATCAGCTTCATTAGCAGTGAGGAAAATAACGCTTTAAAGATACTAGAGATTTGCACCATAACCGATTGAAACGCAAATCCTATTCTGTTAAAGATCAGCTTAATGTTCTACTACAAGACGTTAAGAAGGACTTACAAGACACAATAGACCGTTAAAAAAGGGGTGTAACTTGCGGCAATGGTCACCGCTCCGCCATTTCATTCAGAGCGATCGCGCCTTCTGTGGGTATCCTGAAGTTTGAATTATTGCCCCATTCGCCTACCAGTAACCCGGATGTCTGTCAAAAATCTTGTTTTCATTGGTCTGTTGGGCTTTGTCCCGGTCTCGATCGCTGCCCATTTTCTGCACTGGGGATCGCTAATTGTCTTCATTACAGCAGGGCTGGCAATTCTCCCCTTGGCAGGTTGGATGGGCACTGCAACTGAGGAACTCGCGGTCGTAGTCGGTCCAACTTTGGGAGGATTGCTCAATGCAACGTTTGGTAATGCAACTGAATTAATTATTGCGCTGGTTGCTCTCAACGCAGGGCTAATTGATGTGGTCAAAGCCAGCATCACTGGATCGATTATTGGCAACTTGCTGCTCGTCATGGGACTCTCAATGTTTCTAGGTGGCTTGCGTTATAAAGAGCAAGAGTTTCAGCCGATCGTGGCACGAGTCAACGCATCGTCAATGAATTTGGCGGTGATTGCGCTGCTGTTGCCGACGGCGGTGAACTTCTCCGCACCTGGGGTCACAGAACCGACAATTCAGAAACTTTCAGTAGCGGTTTCGATCGTGCTGATTGCCGTGTATGGCTTGACGCTGCTGTTCTCAATGAAGACCCACACCTATCTTTATGATGTGGGAGTCGCCGAGCAAGAGGTTCAAGAAATCGCGTCTGCAAATCTAGCGGGAGACATTGAAAAGGGTCATGTGAACATCGGGTTATGGGTGGGAGTGCTGTTGGCGTGCACTCTGCTGGTCGCGATCGAGTCCGAGCTATTGGTCGATACTCTAGAAGTTGCTACCTCGAAATTGGGATTGACTTCGCTGTTTACGGGGGTGATTTTGCTGCCGATCGTGGGCAACGCTGCCGAACATGCAACAGCCGTGACAGTCGCCATGAAAGGCAAAATGGATCTGTCTGTCTCGGTGGCGGTGGGATCAAGTTTGCAGATTGCGTTATTTGTGGCTCCGGTGCTGGTGATTGCCGGATGGCTGCTCAACAAGCCAATGGATTTAAACTTCAATCTATTTGAGTTAGTAGCAGTTTCGGTCGCGGTGCTGATCACCAACTCGATTAGCTCAGATGGACGATCGAACTGGCTCGAAGGGACGCTACTTCTCGCCGCTTATGTGTTGTTAGGATTTGCCTTTTATTTCCATCCCGTTGTGGATAGCATGGGTTGAGTGAAGCAGAAGCCCGATCAATCAGGCTTCTCTTTAAACAAAAGCTTCTAAGCTCCCACGGCGACAGCCATCTCTCGGTAAAAGACTTTAGATTGGTGGCTCCAACTAGCGAGGTCAGCGAGAGCACGATCGCGATACACCCCATAACGTTCTTGCTTATTGCGAATTTTCTGCGGCAGGGCGGGCAGAATTCCAAAGTTGGGGGGCATCGGCTGGAAGTGCTTAGGCGACGCAGAACTGATAAAGTCAAACAGCGATCCCATCATGGTGGTGACGGGAAGTGAAACGGTAGGCAGTTCCAACGCAACACGAGCCGCGTTTGTGCCAGCTAGCCAGCCTCCAGCCGCCGCCGCCGTATAGCCTTCGGTGCCACAGAGTTGTCCGGCAGCGAGTAAAGTCGGACGTTGTTTGAATTGAAGAGTGGCGTGCAGCAGTTCGGGTGAGTTGATGAACGTGTTGCGATGCATCACACCCATGCGGACAAACTCGGCATTCTCTAAACCGGGGATCAGTTTGAATACACGTTTCTGTTCACCCCATTTGAGATTAGTCTGAAAGCCAACCATATTCCAAAGCTGTCCGCCTTTGTCTTCTTGACGCAGTTGCACGATCGCGTAAGGTCGGTGAATCTGATTTTCGGGAGCGCGGAAGTCGCCTTTGCGCGCGTCAAACAAGCCGACGGGCTTAAGCGGTCCATATCGCATTGTGTCTTCGCCGCGACGTGCCATTTCTTCGATCGGTAAACACGCCTCAAAAAACTTTGCGGTTTCTCGCTCAAAATCTTTGAGTTCTGCCTGTTCTGCTTGCCCTAGTTCTCGCCAAAAGTGCAGATATTGCTCTTTGTTCATCGGGCAGTTGAGATAGGCGGCTTCTCCCCGATCGTAGCGAGATGCCAGAAATGCCTTATCGAAGTCGATCGACTCGCCGACCACGATCGGACTTGCGGCATCAAAAAAACTCAGATACTCCATGCCCGTAAATCGGCGCAAATCTTCCGTCAAAGCCGGACTGGTAAGCGGTCCTGTGGTGAGAACGACGATCCCCTCATGAGGAATTTCAGGCAATTCGCCGCGACGCAACTCGACTAAGGGATGGGTGGCGAGAGTATCGGTCAAGTCTTTACTGAACTGGGCACGATCGACCGCCAACGCTCCGCCAGCAGGAACTTGGTGCTCATCGGCTTTGCCAATCACGATCGAGCCTAACCGCCGCAATTCTTCATGCAGGAGACCAGAAGCGCGATCAGTGGCTTGCGCTCCAAACGAGTTGCTGCATACCAATTCGGCTAAATGCTCACTGTGGTGGGCTGGGCTAAGTCGCTGAGGACGCATCTCATGCAAGATCACAGGCACCCCTGCTTGAGCAATCTGCCAAGCGGCTTCGGTGCCTGCAATGCCTCCGCCAATCACTTGAATCGGTTGCAAGTCTGTCATAGTTTCTAAACGAAATCGTTTTCTATCCCTTCTAGGATACGAGCTACTGTGTATACACGAATGCTTTAATCGGTGATCGCCGAGATCTTCGCCCACCCTTCTCCTTACAAGTGTAGGTTTGTGTTGAAGCTGTGAGGAGTGACTCCAGTGGGGTGAGCATGAAGAAGCTGCGTCTTGAAGAGGTAATCATGCTCCGAGACCCTTATCTCAAACAATGGAATCGCATCGTCAGCGCTCAGTTTCCGCATTTGAGCATCGCACAAGTGACGGGGCTAAGTGTGTGGAGTTTCGGCATGGCATTGAGTCGTTCGAGCAGTCTGAGTCGAGTATCAGAAATGATCGCGCGGCTGAATGACGAACGCCCGAATCCAGTGCGGCAACGGCTGAAAGAATGGTATCCAGAAGCAAGCGCCAAAAGCGGTAAGCATCGGTGGGAGTGGCAGGTCGAAGACTGCTTTGCGCCGTTGTTGACCTGGATACTGTCTTTATTTCCGTCCGGTTGTCGGGATGTGTTTTTGGCAATGGATGTGACGACGCAGCAAGACCGTCTGAGTGTGTTATCGATTGCGGTACTCTACCGCGGCAGTGCGATTCCGGTGGCATGGAAAATTCTCAAGGGCAACCAACCCGATGCGTGGCGACCGCACTGGGAGCAACTGTTTGCTCGATTGCAAGGAGTGATTCCACCGGACTGGCGAGTCGTGGTGTGTGCTGACCGGGGTTTATATGCAGACTGGCTGTATGCAGCCATCGTGGCATTGCGCTGGCATCCGTTTTTGCGGATTAATCAGCGTCCGCACAAAACGGTGCGAATTTTGCCAGATGGGGAGTGGGGATTGCTGTCGGCAGTAGTGAACATCGGACAAACTTGGAGCGGTGCCGTCGAGTGTTTTCGCACCCATCCGCTCGACTGCACCTTAGTAGCGCGTTGGGATGAAGGCTACAAAGACCCGTGGCTGGTGCTGACAGATTTGCCCACTGAACACGCCAACGTCCTGTGGTACAGCTACCGAACCTGGATTGAAGATAGCTATCGCGATTTCAAATCCGATGGCTGGCAGTGGCAATCGTCGCGCATCACAGACCCCAAACGTGCCGAACGCCACTGGTTAGCAATGGCGGTTGCCACCTTGTGGATGCTGACGTTGGGCACACAAGCCGAAACGCAGCAGGCGGCTCTGCCCAAGGGAGTCAATCCGCGCCCGTCCCGTCCCGTTGCCCAGCGTTCCTACTCCCGTCAGGTATCCTGTTTTCTCTTAGGGTTAATCGTGTTGCCGTTGCTCCTCATCCGGCAGCAACCGCTGACGATGCCGCCCCTTGTCCCTCAACTGACGCTTTCACTCTCACTCAACTCTTCTTAACAGCTTCACCACAAACCTACACTTGTAAGCCCTAAGTCCCCCAAAATTGGGGGACTTTGAACAAGATAAATGGCTTGACCTCTAAAACCTCGTTTCATCTCAAAGTCCACCAGAATGGGGGATTTGGGGGGCGAAAGGTTTTGGCAATGACGGAGCGGATCAACTTGTGTGTACACGGGTAGCTCCCCAAGGCGACGGAACATGACTCTAGCTCCCTTCTCCTTAGGGAGAAGCGATTATCTTGAATGTCAAGATAATTATGCCGATTCAAGAGGCAAGTCTGGTTTGGAGTGGAGTTTTGGTTGCCAGTCTTGTTCCTGCTTAATCATG
>JBBRMC010000163.1:0-7224 GCA_038231055.1 Leptolyngbyales cyanobacterium | reverse complement strand
TTTGAATTAACCGAGAGGACAAAAACTATGGGAGTTAGGACGATCGTTCCTAGCTCGATTTCGTTCACCATTGAGTTGCGTTGCTTGATGGAAAAACGTTATCGAGTCAGCATTACGTTAGATTTACAAGAGCGTTATATCTTCATGCCCTCTGGCATTGTGCCCAACATTAGCGACAGCATTGAGGACTTTGTTTCACAACTGAGTGAGATTGCGTCCAATCAACTCGCATTGCTCAAATGGGATGGCACAAGTGATTTAACGACGGAGTATCAGATTGTTCGAGTGTTGCCGGGATATCAAGTTGAGCGTTCTTTAGTGAGGTTCAACATTGTCCTGGGCAATGGTTCACTGATCCAAGTGGAGGAATTGCACGACAAAACCACCATTCAACTGTAAAAAGTCCGGGAGTCGTTGATGACCTCTATTAGAAGCGGCTCCCTGATTGCAGTTTGGCGAGTGTGAGTGACACCTGCCTGTAGCGATCGTGGATGAACAACCCAATTGAATGCATTGCCATTGGTGCAAGACTTTAACCATGTCTCTTAAATATCTTTTATGACTTTCTTCAACAATCAAAATCTCCAGAATCGATCGTTTCAAGGGCAAATTCTCAACGGTGCTGACTTTAGCGGGTCTGACATTCGTGGCTGCAATTTTAGAGACGCTCAGTTAGTCGAGGCAAACTTTGAACGAGTCAAAGCCGGACTCTCACCTCAAAAATTTGTGTGCTTGATTGGAGTCATGAGCGCGATCGCGCTTCTAGTCGGAGATGCGCTTTCTCGTCTAATTTTTAGTGCATTAGGACAAATCCCAGGAAGTTCTGCATGGTCGTTTGTGCTGGTTTTATACGGAGTTTTGTGTTCAGTGGCAGTCAGCTCTGGCATCAGTTCATCAAAACGCATTTCTCTACCCATTCGCAAAATGGCGAGAACGCTCTCAACGGTTTTGTCGGGTGCCTTGCTAGGGTTTTTTTATGCCGGAAGTGCGTCGGGAAACAATTCCACCCTCGCGATCGCCGGAGCCATTGCCGCAGGTCTGCTCATGCTTTTTGCTAATATCTTTCTTGCTCAAGAGTGGGTCAAAGTCACGATCGCGACGATCACAACCGTCACGATCTACGGGGCTGCTTTTTTATTGGGCGCGACGGCAAGCATTCATCTCAGCGCTCAGCAGATTGGAATGGGAACAATCACCGCGATCGCAGCCCTGATGTTTGCTTGGTTAACGCTAAACTCGCTCAAACAGATTCTGCGATCGCTTCAACTTCTCTCCACCACGTCCTTTAAAGGCGCAAATCTACTCAACGCCCAGTTTGATCACGCTGAACTCCATCACACAGATTTTTCTCAAACCACCCGAAATTTCCCTTAGATTTGATGTAGAGTCAGCAATACAGTCAGTCATTTAGCGTATGAACCTGATTCTTGTTGCCGCCGCGATCGTCATTTCCGTCCTGGTCTTCACCTGGCTGATCAAAGTCGTGAAGGCAACCGTCAGCACCGCGCTGGTGATTGCCGCGATCGTGCTGGTGATGCAATTTGTCTTCGGCATCGGAGCCGACAGACTGCTTCAGCAAGTCTGGGAGTTTGGACAATATTTGTGGCAGATGATAGTTAAGCGATAGCATTACTTTTTCATCAGGGCATCTTTCACCGATGGCGGCAACTGACGCATGATTTTGCCCTTCGCTAGATCAACCGCAACGAGCGTCACCCGTGCTGTTGCATAGAGAACGTCGCCCTCCAATGATTGAATTTGAGAATCGCAGTTAATCCGAACGCCCTCCATATCGGCGATGCAGGTTCTCACGATCACATCCGTCCCCATCCGAACCGCTTGATGATAGCGGATCGATAACTCCATCACGGGCAGATCGCATCCCAAGGCAACCAGTTCAGCAAAGTCAACCCCCATCGATCGCAGACACTCAACCCGCGCCTCTTCTAGCCACGCCAAAAAGGTACCGTGCCACACCCCCCCTGCATAGTCGGTGTGATGGGGAAACGCCCTCACGGGGTAGTCAAACCAATCGATCGCAGCTACCTTCAGTTCTGGCTGAATAATGTTAGTCGTTGATAATTGCGGTTGTTCTGACACGTCGCCCACCTTTCTAAAAATCACCCATAGTATTTTACGCCTGTCACTATCTGACCGACAATTGTGAACCATTGCAACGTTTTGCAAAATGCGTCAAGGGCACGATCTTAAATACGATCAGAGCGAATTAAGTGAATCACTGGTGAGGCAAACGAATGATAGAAAAAATTTTGCTGGCTGACTCAGGAACCGGACAATCTCAAGCGATGCTCAAAGCGCTGATGGAGATTCCTGCCATTCAACGAGCATTTGTGACGGTGCTGCACGTGGTTCCGCCTCAAGTCTCTGCGGATGCCATGACCGAGAAATGGGAAGAAGGCGGTAAAGTGTTGGCAAAAACAATTCAGTCGCTCAATTTGGACTCTGATCACGTCGCTGCCATCTTGCGTCAAGGAGAACCGAAAGACGTGGTGTGCAAGGTTGCCGAAGAACTCAACACCGACCTGATTATCATGGGGTCTCGTGGCTTGAAGCGACTGGTTTCAATCTTAGAAAACTCAGTGAGTCAGTATGTGTTTCAACTATCGTCGAGTCCGATGTTGCTGGTCAAAGACGATATTTATATCCGCAAAATTAACAAGGTGATGGTGGCGATCGATAGCTCTGAGGCATCTAAGCAGTCTTTAAAGCTGGCGATATCTCTGGTTCGAGACATCAAAGGAGGACAGGTAATTTTGGCGCACGTCGGTTCTAATGCCAAAGGAGATGACAAGACAGGAGCCGACGCAGAAAAAGAGCCGAGTTTAGCGGTGGCGGTGTCTGAGGTGAAAAAGGCAGGAGTTGCCCACCGCAGCATTTTAGCGTCAGGAAAAGCTGGAGAAGTGCTGTGTCGCCTTGCAGAAGACAATAAAGCAGACTTGTTGATGCTTGGCTCCCCTGATCGTCGCCCCTCGATCGCGAAGGGATTGCCTGACCTTGATCGATTGCTAGGAACCTCTCTTTCGGATTATGTGCGGGTTTATGCCAACTGTCCGGTGCTGCTAACTCGAACGGCGGCTTAGGGTAGAGTCTTATTTCGATCGGGAGCGATCGTGGAGTGACCTAACCCTGTAGAGATGTTTCGGTGGAATGCCTCGCCGTTTTTTGCCGTAACGGATGGGGGATTGCATTCAAATCTAATATGATTACCCGATGGCGTGGAGACGTTCCACCGAAACGTCTCTACTCTATCTATTGGGCTTTTGATGCGAATATGAACTGGTTTTTGCCTGACTCTTTTGCTGCATACATCGCTTCATCGGCTTGCTGAATGAGAGTCTCAATCTCTTCACTATCGTGAGGATAGATACTGATTCCGATGCTTGTAGTCACAAACATTGTGTGCCCTGAAATAGCAAATGCTTGAGAAAGTGTTGCCAAAATCTTCTCAGCAACTCGCGTCACATCCTGCACGTTTGGAATGGCAGGTAAAATAATCACAAACTCATCGCCGCCGAGACGAGCTACTAAGTCACTCGTTCTTAAACAGCCAGCCAGCCGTTTCGCTACTGCTTGCAACAGCACATCTCCTACTCCGTGACCATGAGTGTCATTAATTTTCTTAAAACCATCAAGGTCTAGAAACATCAATGCCACCATTTGAGAGTTGATATTTGCCCATGCTAGACATTCGGCAAGCCGTTCATAAAAGAGGTTGCGATTGGGCAATCCGGTCAAGGCATCGTGATTTACCAAGTGGTTTAAACGGTTTTGAGAAAGGCGTAACTCTGCATTTGATTGTGATAACTCTTCTGTGGTGCGACGGAGTTCTTCTTCAACCGTTTTGCGTTGAGTAATGTCTCGAATAATGCCCACTAGAAATAGATTTCCAGCAGCATCTTTGTGCAGCGATCGCTTGGTTTCAATCTGGTAAGTCGTACCATTCAGGCTGGTAAATTTTTCTTCATGCTCAACCTCATTCCCGTATTTAAAGATGAGTTCATCCTGCTGCCTAAAAACATCTGCCTCGTGTTTAGGAAACACATCATAATCGGATTTGTTGACTAACTCCTTGATCGGTTTTCCTAAAAATTTTGAATACGCCTCATTTAAGACAATCCAACGGTGATTTTTATCTTTAACAAAAATAGGATCAGGAATAGTCTGAATAATGCCATGTAAAAATTCTTTTGATCGCTGAAGTTCTTCTTCTGAGTGGGCGAGGTGGCTGATAATCACGATCGCCGATCCCCATAGCGCGACTAAAGGAGGCACCATAGGCACGATCCAACCTAGCAAAAACGACAGATAGCAGCCGACCGCTAGTCCAACACTCAGCCCACCGCTTGCCCAGATACTCAATGAGGGCGAGCGTAATCGCCAACTCAAGTGGGTGCCCACAAATGCCCAAGCCCATATCCAAAGCCATTCGCCCGGTTCAGCCCAAACTTTAAGCAGGGTTCGTCCGTCGAGCGTTGTGCTGATAATTTGACTAATAAAGTTTGCTTGCAGTTCAACGCCTGCCATTAGCTCTGGAGCTTTTGTCCAAGAACTGCTGTAAGGAGTCGGAATCAAGTCTTTTAAACTCGTTGCGGTTGAGCCAATCAGAACGATGCGATCGCGCAATCCCTCGGCTGAGACCCGCCCATCTAAAATGTCTGCTACCGAAACGGTGCGAAAGTGATGTGCCGGACCATGGAAGTTTACCAGAATTTGATATGCCCCATCATCGGCTTGGGCATAAACACCATCATTAAAGCGAAACTGAGGAAATATCGCTCGATCGAGGCGCAGATTGCGAGGATTATCAAGGGCGGCTTGTTCTTCAATGCCGTTTGCTTGGAGATAAGTTAGCGCCAGTTTTAGAGAGAAACTCTGATAGAGCTTGCCGTCTGACTGCTTTTGCCAATAGAGAAACGATCGTCGAACTTTGCGATCGGGGTCAAAAATAACGTTATTAAAGCCTACTTGTCCAAGCTCAGCTAACACTGGTGGAGGGGCTACTCCATCAGTCTCACGGTCTTTGATTTGCTCAATGCCAATCAGGTGAGGAATGTCGCGAAATGTCTGATCTAATGCCGATTGGCTCGATCCACTGGGCAGGTCTCGATAGAAGTCGAGTCCGATCGCGCGTGGTTTAGCTGCCTCAATCTTTTGCAGCAGTTGTGTCAGCGTGATGTCTGGGATAGGCCAGTTAAAGCGCTGTACATCTGATTCGTTTAGTCCAACAATGACGATGCGATCGTCTACAGGTTCTAGAGGGCGCAACCGAAAAAACTCGTCCAACGTTCCTAGCTCAAACGGTTGCAGCAGTCCCGTCAGACGCAGCGCAATCACACACCCAGCAACCCCCAAAGCAGTAGCCCAAACTCGTCCGTTTCCTCGAACTGCTTGCATGAGCTGTGTCCAAACCTGTCTCCGTCGTTTATTGGACTCCACCATCCGTTGATTTTGAAAAACCGTGTCGTTGGCAGCACTCTACAGCTTGAGTGCTTTCTCATCCCACATTGCCTGAGATGCTTTCCATCCCGCATTATTCCTCGCTAAAGACTATAGCATGGATGTTTATGGCTCAAAACTTGGCGTTGCTGAATGTAGGTATGATTTGTCCCTTCACAAAGCCTACCGTGTACACACAAGTTGATCCGCTCCGTCATTGCCAAAACCTTTCGCCCCCTAAATCCCCCATTCTGGTGGACTTTGAGATGAAACGAGGTTTTAGAGGTCAAGCCATTTATCTTGTTCAAAGTCACCCAATTTTGGGGGATTTAGGGGGCATAAGCCGACTCAAACGAAGCGACGAGGACTTGTGTGTACACGGTAGCTTCCCAAAGCGGGGCAAGCCCTCACCAATCTTTCTCCCCAGAGAGGAGGAAGCTGGAATTCTTGTCTCCTCTTTCTTTGGGCTACTGTGTATACATAGTGGGATCTGAGCCAGTTGCCATCCGAGAAAGTTGGACTCAAACTGCCGCATTCCGTGGGCTTGCGTGTACACGGTAGCTCCCTTTGGATAAGGGCGAATTTAGCATTTCCATAGCGCCAAAAAGCGCTACCAGGCAAGGAGCTTGAGTCATAACTCAGATTTCTCAACCAGACTTCAAACCCCTTACCAAGCAGCATCCATCAGCCGAATGAATCGAGGTCTAATGCCTGAGATCCACCTTGATCAAGCTGCGCCAAAATTTTGCCTAATTGCCACCAGACTAACCAGCTAATCCCGATCGTCAAGGGCACTGCAATTCCATAGGCTAAAAACGAAGGCAGTCCAAAAATCTCCATGCCAGCCGACAAGAAGAAACAGCAGCCGCCGCCAATTCCTAGAAATGGAACGAGCAGTTGCGTTCCTCGTATATTCGCGAGCGTGTAGGTCGATCGATTTTTTGACCACTCGCGCACCGACTGCTTGAGAACTGCATCAAAGGCACTGCCCGACGCAAGACTCGCCAGCAGCCCGACAACGAGAAGGAGATAAGGGGGTTCGGGGAAACTATACACGGTGAGTTAGGGAGATAAGGGATGGTTGGGCTGATGCGTTGAGTGATTGCAGACCCAACGCTTCTTAAAACTTCTTCATCGTACCGTCACTAGGATTCCGAGTCAAAGCAGCAACCGACGGGATGATTGCAGCAGTACGAGCGGCAGAAAATTCGGCGATCGCGCCCACAGCGGCACTGAACAGACGATCTGGCTTGAGGTCATCTTTAATCAAATTCCACAACCGTTGAACTTCTTCAGTGTGGAGGCGATCGTCCTCAGTGAGGGCTAAAAGTAGCTGTTGCCGTAGAAACTGACCCTCTCCAGACAGAATGTATTGCAAGCCCAGTTGAGCGGTTGGCAGTAGATCGAACCCGTCGTCTGATTGCGCGATCGCGATCAAATTCTCCAATCGCTGCCACTGGAATTTACCGTCTTTAAACAACACTTCAATCAGTCTACGGCGCAATTGAGCCGATTCGCCTGTCAGCAACCGCCGAGCTACATATGGATACGCAACCTCGACGATTCTAAAATTGGGATTGAGGGTCAGCGCTAACCCTTCTTGGGTGACCAGCGATCGGATAATCAGCGCAAACTTAGCCGGAATCCGAAAGGGATAGTCGTACATCAACATTGAAAACTGATCCGTGATCGTCTTAAAGTTGAAGTCTCGAACGCTCTCACCCACAATGTTGCCGAGAACGGATTCTAATGCAGGGACGATCGGGA